>JASIJN010000191.1 GCA_030050125.1 Streptosporangiaceae bacterium
AGACGTGGCGGCTGCTGGAACAACAGCAGCGGACCAGGGCCGACGATGACCGCATGATCCATACCGCGCATGCATCCCGCTATCACTGGGGCCAGGTACCCGCGGCGGCCCCGGCACGCCTGGCTCGCGGCGAATGGCTGATCTCCCGGGTCTATGCGGTGCTCGAGCGGGCCGAGCCCGCGCTATACCACGCCCGCCGGGTCCTTGACCTGTGCCAGGACAACCGCATCGGCGACTTCGACCTGGCCTTCGCCTACGAGGCGCTGGCCCGAGCCCACGCAATCGCCGGTGACGCCGCACTGGCGAGGGACTACACCGACCAGGCCCTCGGCGCGGCCGAAGACATCGCCGACGACGAGGACCGCGACCTAGTTCTCGCCGACCTGGAAACCGTGCCCGGCCAGCCACGGTACTGGTAGCCGGCTCACCACCCGGGCACCAGGCGGTGCCGTTGCCACCGGATGACCCCGAGCCGCTGGGCGGATATCCACCGTGCGACGTGCGCGGTCGCCAGGGCCGGGCTCACGCCAGTGCCCCCCCGCCGAACCCTGTGCGGCATGCGCGTTGTCCGGGTGCGGCCCCGTGCCGGCAGCCGGTGCCCGTGCGGTGCCGCGATGAACCGCTGCGGGGCGGGTTGCGTTTGCCTTCTGTAGGCGGGTGCCCGCCGAGGATGACCAGGATCCGGCGGATCCTTACCGAAGGGCCGGCGCGCCGGGTGCCGTTCCTGCGCTGTTGGCGGCGGGGGCGTTGACCGGCGGCTGCTTGTGCCCTTACCCATCTGGGCACGCTCGGTGCCGTTAGGGAGGGCGGGATGCCGTCAGGCCCGGGAGAGCCGTCACCCGCCGTGGCTGCCTTTCTCCTCAACGACTGCAAGTACTCGCAGCGGGTGTTCTCCCGCTGCCTGCGCGACCTGGCCGATGCGGGCGCGGTCCGGTTCCAGACCCATCCCAGTGGCGCGGTCACGGTCAGCGCGGCTGGCCCGGCCCCCGGTCTGGCGCTTTGCGACTATGAGCGGGTCGCGCTGGCCCGGCTGTCAGCGCGCGCTGGCCCGGGAACCGGCGTTCCGCTGTCGGCGCTGGTCAGCGACGACGGGGCGTCGTCGGACCACTTCCGGGAACGGTTCACCGACGAGCTGGGCGCGGAGGCAGGGGCCGCCGGGCTGGCCAGGCGCTCATCGGGACGGGGCACCTGGCCGGCCGTGCTAGCGCTGCTGGCCGGCTGGGTATGCGCCGCGATCGTCGCTGCCGGGATCAATCAGCAGGCTGCCCTGCTCATCTTCGCAGCCGGAAGCGTCACGTCCGTCACGTCCTTGCTGGTCGCGCTCGCCCGGCGGCGCTGGCGCCCCACGCCGGAAGGAACGGCGGCGGCGAACCGGTGGCGGCAGCACCAGGCCGTCGCCGAGCCGGCCGGGCCGCAGCGTCACGGCAGTGGCGCAGCCCGGCCGGCCACCTCGGCCATGAGCAGCGGCGAGAATGCCCCGCTGCCGCGCGGCCAGGTGTGGTCGTCGTTCGGCGGGCAGTGGCACGTCGTCAAGGCCGGACCGGTGTACCAGCCGGAAACCTGGCCGACCCTGCGCACCCTTCGCGGCCTGATACTCCTCACGGTGCTGGCAACGGCCTTCTTCGTGTTCTTCGGCATCATCGTCCTTGCCGTCGCGGACTCGCCCCAGTCGCAGTTCCACGTGAGCGCCGCAGCTGTCATGCTGCTCATGTGCGCCCCGGCGGTACTCGGGCTGATCGTCATAACAGCCTGCTGGCAGCCCGCCTACCGGCGCCAGATGGCGCTGCCCGCCAGCCAGGCCTTCGCCGGCGAGGTAGTCAGGCGCTGGTCCGCGGACGCAGAAGGCTCCGGCCTGAGCGGCTACTACCTGAGCATCGACGATGGCTGCGGCCCGGCGGCCGTCACCTTCAGCGTCGAGGGCAACATGTACCAGAACATCGGCCTGGGCGACCAGGTGCGGGTCACCGTCAACCCCCGACTCGGGCTCCTGAACAACATCGAGGTCACCGCCACCGCATCCCACGGCCCGTATCCGTCATGAGCACGCGCGGGCAATCCGGCCAGCCGCGCAGATGGCCCGCGCGCCACGCGGGCCCGCCGACCGTGACAGGGCCGGGGCCCACGCTCGGCAAGCCCAACCGCGCGGCGGGTCATCGCCCCGCCGCGGCACCCGGCTGAACGGCATGGAACATGCCGCTGATGCTGTGTTGCAACGGCGTGGAAGGTTGGCGAATCCCGAGTTCGGCCCGCCAGGGAGCGCCCGCTTGGGCATCGGCAACCACCGCCCCGAGGCATTCGGGTGCGAACGTTAGTGCTTCGGCCGCTGCCTGCGCCCACGACGCCAGGATCGTGAACTCCTCGGCTGCCAGCACGGGCCGGGATGAGGCTGCTCGTGAAGGCCGTGGCCTAGTGCCGGTGCTGGCGGCCCGGATCTGCTGGACTCTGATGTCGGCGAATTGTTTGCCGCTGTTGCTGGGCGGGCGGCCGTCGAAGCTGCGCCGGATCGCCGGGGTGATGCTCGCCGAGAGCAGGATGCCTTGTGCGCCGGGTTCCCGGGAGATCTCGCGGGTCTGCTGGCCGGGGCTCTTCCACAGGGCGACGACCGGCAAGGGGTTCTGTCCGGGCAGTGCGGAGCGCCGGGCCATGCCGAAAGAGGTCAGCGTCAGCACGGCTGAGCCGGGATCGTCGGCCAAGACGCTGGCGTACCGGGCGGCCCACCGGGAGCTGAGCTGGGGGCCGTCGAGCAGTGGCGTCACGACGATCATCGGGCCGACGGAGCGGATGACACTGGCCACGTCGTCGGTCTGGGCGAGGTCCTCGCACACCAGTGAGGCGAGTGTGACCTCATCGCCGAACTCGACGAACTGGACTGACCGCGGGGGCACCTCGATCGCCTCCCACCAGCGGGTGTGCGGGTGCAGCGGGCCGCTCAGGTGATACTGGCGGAGTTGGGTGTCATCCAGGGACCACCGGTGGTGCTTGCTCTGGCGGACATGCATCCACTGGCCGCCGGCGCAAACGCCGATGTGTACCCAGTTGCGCGGGAACTGCCCCGGCTGTGCCGCACGCTCCCGGACGCCGGTGACCAGCCCGGTCACTCCGTGACGGGCCAGGAGCACCTCCAGATCATCGATCTCGGTGTCCTCGACCGCGCTTTCCGGCAGGACGACGACATCGACGGCGCCGGCCCGGTCCCGCGCCGCGGCGAGCACCCGGTCCGCCAGGGCCAGGTCGAGCCGTTCGGAGG
This sequence comes from Streptosporangiaceae bacterium, assembly GCA_030050125.1. The sequence goes on from JASIJN010000191.1 coordinate 3,248, forward strand.
GCGCGAACTCGAAAAAGCCGAAGGGGTCGTTGGCCAGCCGCTGCAGGGGTCCCCCCACCGGCCGGAAGTCTGCTGCTCGTATCCGCAGTGGCCACGGCAGGAGCAGGTAGTTCACCCTCTCGCTGGATGGCTGGGTGCCCAGGCCGCAGGCGGGCGCTTTGTGCCACCGGGCCTCCACGCCGGGACCGAGCACGCAGGCATTGCGGGACAGCGCGCGCACCGAGCTGCCGGCCGGGGGGGTGCGGACCTTGGGCAGCACCCGGATCAAGTGCGCCGACACGCGTGCCAGCGAGCCCGTCCTGGCCAGCAACTCCCGGCCACGAGCCCGGTAGAGCAGACCGTCGGTGCCGGAGGCGTCGAGGGCAGCGATGCCCAGCCCGGCGCACGCCTCGTCCGCGATCGCGTGCAGGGTCAGCAGCGCCTCACACAGCCGCCAGTCGCGGGCCTGGGTGAGATCGCCGAGCGGGCTCCCGGCCCGGTCGCGCAGGACCGCCCACTCCCGGGCCAGCAGGCCCGGTATCGCTTCGTTCCGGTCCTCGGCCCAGGAGCCCCACCGCCCGGCCGTACTGGCAACCGCGCCGGGCCAGTCCGGAAAGCTGGCTGGCGGCCACGTCAAGCCGGCGGGCGGGGACAGAGCGAAGCGGTAAGCCTGCGAGCGCTGCAGGATCACCTCAGTCAGCGCGAACACATCCGGGGGCCATTCGAGAAGCTCGTCGCCGATCTCGGTGCCCGACATTGCCCGCCACACCGACGCGAGCGTCTGAGCTTCCGGGGCGTCGCCCCAGCCGGGACCGGCGCGGGTGACCATCGGCGCGGCTGAGCGGGCCAGGACAGCAGGCATGATTGCTCCCTCAGGCGCGGCCGGTGCATTCCCGGCGCGCAGCTGGCATTGATCTCGGCTTCCGCGCCGCACCCGTGTTGCGGCGGGGTGAGCGGTGGCGGGCCTCGGCTGCCAGGCCCAGGACGAGGACGGCGGTGAGAGCGGGCACCAGGAAGACCGGGACCACGATGGCGCCCATGAAGACCAGGCCCAGGGCGGCCAGGGCGGTTGCTGTCCGCCATGCCCGGGCCGGCGCGGTCATGTTGCGGGAGGGCAGCGCGGCGCTGGCCAGCAGGTAGACGCTGACGCCGCCGTAGAGCGCCGCTCTGGGCCCGTCGCCGATGGTGCCGCCGTCGTGGGCGGCCAGGATCGCGATATGCATCCCGGCGCTGGCCGCGGCGATGCCCGCCACGATGGGCAGGTTGGCCGCGGTGAAGCGGGCGATAGACCTGGGCCCGCCGAGGGCCTGGCGGTCCGCGGAGGCGAGCCACGCCCACCACAGCGCGGCGAGCGTCAGCAGCGCGGCGGCGAGCACAACGGCGAGCGGGAGGCTCCAGGGCCGGAAAGCGGCGGCGCTGATCAGCCGGGCGACCGACTCGCCGAGCACGATCAGCACGAACAGCTGGAACCGGTCGGCCAGGTGGGAGGAGTTGATCGGGACCCACCGGCCGGGCGCCAGCATCGCCAGCGCCCCGGCCGTGTCGGCGAGCAGCGCAACGGCCCAGAACGCATACCGCAGCGGGCCGCAAACCGCGAGCGAGGCCAGCCACAAGATCCCGCTGCCGCCGAAGAACGCCAGATAGCGGCCATACAAGGCCCTTGTAGCTGGCAGATAGTGCCGCGCCCGGGCATACAGGACCAGCTGCAGCCCGCGCAGGCAGCAGAAGGCGATAACGAAACCCGTGGTGTCGCCGGACAGCGCACGCGACGCGCTGGCCCCCAACGCGACGCACAGTAGCATCGCGGTCAGGAACGCCGCACGGTGCGCGGTGTCCTCGGACTCATGCCGGTCGGCGTAGAACGTGAACATCACCCACAGCCACCAGATCGGGATGAACAGCATCGCGAACCGGGCCAGCCCGCCCAGGGCAGGATGGTCTTGGAGCGCGCCGGCCAGCTGACCGACCGCGCCGGCGACCACCAAGTCGAAGAACAGTTCAACCCAGCTGGCACTGCGCGCATCCAGATGGTGGCCGTTCGCGGTCCGCAACTGGGGCGGGCTGACCCGCACCGCCCCGAGTCCGGCACGGGCCCGGACGCCGGCCAGCAAGCCGGGCCGGGACAGCAGGCTGGCCCCCTGGGCCATCGGCTCAGGAGCGACAGCGCGAACCGCGGCTGACATGAGAATTCCTTTCCATCGACGAGGTGCGGACCCGGCGCCGGGCCCTGCCTGCGGGTGCGCGTCAGGTGCTGCGGACGCCCAGCACGGGCAGGGCCCAGCGTGTGGTCAGGCGGACATCGGTTCCAAGGATGCGGCCGGCCGGCCGGCTGCCGCTTCGCCCGTTAGGGCCAACCTGATGCGGCCGTGACAGATGGCCCGATCGGGCCAGGCTCAGACCAGCCCGGTCCGCACACCCCAGGCCGCGGCCGCCGCCCGCGAGGACAGCTCGAGCTTGCGCAGGATGTTGGCCAGGTGCCGGTGGACCGTGTGCTCGCTCAGGAAAAGCCGCCGGGCGATTTCCGCGTTGCTCAATCCCTGCGCAACGAGCTTCAGCACGTCCAGCTCGCGAGGCGTCAGCGCCGACGCGGCCTCACCCGGTACGTTCGCGCGCGCCTGTCCGGCCGCTGCGCTCTGGGAGCAGACCTCGGCCACCAGCTGCGCCGGGTCGAGACTGCGGCCCGCGGCGTATTCGGCGTCGAAGGCCTCGGCGCCGATCGCGGCGCGCAACCGCTGGCGATCCCGGTCAGCCAGGCCGCCTTCAAAGGGCTCGAAGGCGTGACCCTGATCAGCAATGGCCTGGTCGGCCGTTCCGTGCATCCGGGCCGACCAGGCCGGGCCGGTCCCGCCGTGGCCGGCCATGGCCAGGCCGAGCAGCGCGTAGGCCATATTTATCTTCAGCCCCATGCGCCGGGCCAGGCTGAGTGATTCGGCGAACAGGGCGCCGGCCGCGCCCGGCGAGCCGGAGAGGTACTCGGCCAGGCCAAGGTTGAATGCCTCGTAGACGATGCCGTCGCGGCTGTTGAGCTCGCGGGCGATGTCGAGCGACTCGGCTAGGTGGCCGCGGGCGGCGTCCAGGTCGCCCGCGGCCAGCTCGAAGTTGCCGAGATTGCCGAGCATCTGCCCGACCTGGAGCCGGTCACCGGTCGGGCGGGACAGCCGCAGCGCCTCGGCCGCATCGTGGACTGCGCCCGCAGGGTCGCCCGCAGCGTAGGCGGCGTACGACCGGGCGGACAGCAGGCGGCTGGTCAGACGTGGTTCCCCGAGGCGGCGGGCCAGGCCGAGGCCGCGCTCGATGAGCGGCGGCGCGGCACCGGGCTGCCCCTGGCGTACCAGGGCCCAGGCGCGCATTTGCAGCAGGTCGGCGGCTAGGTTCTCGTCGCCGGCGGCGCGGGCAATGGCCAGCGCTTCCTGGCAGTAGTCCTCGGCGGTCGCGAAACCGCTCGTCGTCTCCAGGACGTGGGCCGCTGTCGCTAGGGCCTGGGCGCGCGGCAGCGTCGGCTTCTGGGCAGCCGGCGCGTCCAGCAGCGCTCGCAGCGCGTCGGCGCCTTCGGCGGCGTGCCCGCGGATCCGCCAGAACACCCGCAGCGAGGCGGCCAGCCGCAGCCCAGGCTCGGGGTCGGGCTGGGCCTGGCTGAAGGCGATCGCTGCCCGCAGGTTGCCCAGCTCGGCTTCGAGCCGATCCAGCCAGGCACCCTGATCGGGCCCCACCAGCTGCGGGGCGGCCGCCTCGGCCAGGGCCAGGTAGTAATCGCGGTGCGCGCCCCGGGCTTGGTTCACCGTTTCCTCGCCGTGGGTGTCCAGCTGGCCGGCCGCGTACTGGCGGACGGTCTCCAGCAGCCGGTAGCGGCCCGGGCCGGCCCCGGTGTCGTCGAACTGGACCAGGCTCTTGTCCACCAGCGCGCCCAGCAGCCCGGCCACCTCGTCCGCGGGCACCTCGCGGCCCGCGGCGACCGCCTCGGCCGCCGCCAGGCCGAATGCCCCGGCGAACACCGACAGCCGGGCCAGCACCGCCCGCTCGGCGCCGGTCAGCAGCTCCCAGGACCAGTCCACCATGGCCCGCAGCGTCTGCTGGCGCGGCAGCGCCGCCCGCGACCCGCCGGTCAGCAGCGAGAACCGCTGGTCGAGGCGGGCGTCCAGCTCAACCGCCGACATCACCCGCAGCCGGGCCGCAGCCAGCTCGACGGCCAGCGGAACGCCGTCAAGCCGCCGACAGATACGCCCCACTACCGCGGCAGTCTCCCCGTCTCCGCCCAGCGCCACCCCCTGCGCGGCCGCGCGGTCTGCCAGCAGCCGCACCGCCTCGGCCGCATGGATCACCCCGGAGTCAGCACCGTCGGCCGGGACGCTCAGCGACGGCACCCGGTACACCCGCTCTCCGTCGATGCCTAACGGCTCACGGCTGGTCGCAAGCAGCCCCAGGCCCGGGCACCCCCGCAGCAGCGCGTCACCCAGCTTGGCGCACGCGCCGATGACATGCTCGCAGTTGTCCAGCAGCAGCAGCAGGCTCCGCCCGCCCACCGCCTCCACCAGCGTGTCCAGCACCGGGCGGCCCGGCTCTTGGCGCACACCGAGCACATCCGCCACTGTCACCCCGACCAGGTCCGGACTGCCCAGCGGGGCCAGATCGGCGAACCACACCCCGTCCGCGCAGCAATCGGCCAGCCCGGCCGCCACCTGCAGGGCAAGCCGGGTCTTGCCCGCCCCGCCCGTGCCGGTCAGTGTGACCAGCCGACAGTCGCCCACCAGGGCGCGCACCTCGGCCAGCTCCGCATCGCGGCCGATAAAGCTCGACGCCTGCGCGGGCAGGTTACTCAGCGTCTTCGGGGCCACGAACTCAGCGCTTCTCGTCGATTTGCAGCCAACAGCTCCGGTCAGAAAGCCACCGGACTCCACAACCGAACGGCGCAAACATCATACGTCCGCCCGCCGCCACCGGAATGATCGCCAAGGTCGCTGAGGAGATACCCAGAACGTCCGTTCCAGCGTCAGCGGAGCTGGGTAAGGGCGTCGGCGAGCGGGGTGAGCACGGCGGGGTCGTGCGGTGGCGGGAGGATGACGATCGCCAGGTCCAGGCCCAGTTCGCCGAGCGCGGCCGCGGTGTCCACGACGGGCCCGGCATCGCCGTCGGTGTCCAGCCGGATGTGGCTGGAGAGCGTAATCTCCGTCGGGTCACGCCCGATGTCGTGGCAGTGGCCGTAAAGAACGTCGCGCTTGCGCGCGAACTCCTCGGGGGATCCTCCGACGAAGTTCCAGTGCTGCGCGAACCGGGCAGCAGTGCGCAGTGTGCGCCGCTCGCCGCTGCCCCCGATGACGATCGGCGGGTGCGGCTGCTGTACCGGCTTGGGCTCGCAGCGCGCGCTGGTGAGCTGGTAGTACTGGCCCGCGAAATCTGTCGTCTCCCGCGTCAGCAGGCTGACGATGACCTGGCATGCTTCCTCGAACCGGTCGCTGCGCTCGGCCGGGCCGCCCAGTTCTATCCCGTAAGCGCCCGACTCCTCCTCATTCCACCCGGCGCCGATCCCGAGCTCGAGCCGGCCGCCGGACACAATGTCCAAGGTGGCGGCCATGTTGGCCAGGACCGCCGGATGGCGGTAGTGAATGCCGGTCACCAGCGTGCCCAGCCGGAGCCGGCGGGTCGCCTGCGCGAGCGCGGCGAGGGTCATCCAGCCCTCCAGGCACGGGCCTGCCGGGTCCGAGAAGATCGGGTAGAAGTGGTCGAAGGTCCAGCCCGACTCGAAGATGCCGATGTCGTCGGCTTCCTTCCACACTGCGAGCATGTCGGGCCAGGTGGTGTTCTGCGGGGCGGTCTTGAAGGCGAATCGCATGCCGCCCATCCTCGCAGAGCGGTCGAGCGCGCCAGCCGGTCCCGGCGTCCCGGCGGGTTAGCCGCGGAGCTGGTCGAAGGCGCGCTCGATGTGGCGAGCGAGGGTTCTCGGGTTGTCTTGCGCCGTGGCCTGGCCGGCGTAGAAGCACGCGAGCGCGATTTCTGCGGCCTGGCGGGCGGTCGAAGGGGCCGCCCCCCAGCTCTGGAGCCGGCCGGTGAGCGCGTCTGCGTGACGGCGCTGCTTGACCAGGCTGCGGGCGTAGAGTTCCGGGTGGCTGCCGACCAGTTCCTGATGCCGCTGGTAAGCCGCGGGATCGGCGGTTATGCCCTCGACGTAGCCGATCACCAGCCGCCGGGCCGCGGCGAGCGCGGCGGTCATGGAGGACCCGATCCGCTCCGCCGGCGCTGGCGGGGACTGCGGGGCGTCGGCGATCGCCTCGGCAGGGTCGCTGAACAGGACCTCCTGTTTGTCGCCGAAGTAGCGGAAGAAGGTCGTTCTGCCCACCTCGGCGCGTTCGGCGATCTCGGTGACGCTGACGGCGTCGAAGCCGCGCTCGCTGAACAGGTCCAGTGCCGCGCGTCGGATCGTCTCCTTGGCGCGGCGGCGCTTTCGGTCCGTCAGCGAGTCGCCCCGAGCCTGCTCATCGGCCATGGGCCCTAGTCTAGGGCAACGCTTGACACCGCGGCCCCGTAGGTATCCAATACTATCTGGAACTGAGTATCAGGGGCGGAGGAACCCCCATGCAGACAGCCGAGCTCGCCGACCAGACCAGCCGGTTCCTGGACCTCCTCGAAGCCGGAGACCGGGCGGGCGTGGCCGGCATGCTCGATGACCAGATCGTCTGGAGCGCCCCCATGTCCTTCGGCAGCGCCGGGGACGGTGAGCCAGCCCGCGGTCTGCGGGCCGTCGGGTCCCGCCTGGCCTCGATCAGCGGGCTGATGAGATCGGCCAGGTTCATCGATCGCCGGATCACCGCCTCGGCCGACGCAGCGACCACCTTCGTGCAGGCCAGGGGTGACTTCGTCACCGCAGACGGGCGGCCGTATCAGAACGTCTACGTGTTCCGCTTCGACTGGCGCGACGGCAAGATCGTGTCGTGGGAGGAATACGCCAACCCGATGACCATCATCAGGACGTTCCCGGATCAGTACGGCCACCTGCTCGAGCCGCTACTCAACAACGACTGAGCGCGGCGCGTGACGGCCTACCTAATGCCCCGCGTGTGGGGTGTCCTGCCTGGTCGCCGGTCACTCTTGCGGCGGGAGTTCTGGAGCTTCCGGCGTGGCAGGTCCTGTGCCGGTAAGGGTGCCGAGCTCGGCTGCCACGTCGGAGGCCTCGGCCGCGCCTATACGCTGGAAGATTTCGAGCGCCTGCCGCAGG
>JASIJN010000021.1 GCA_030050125.1 Streptosporangiaceae bacterium
CCTCGCCTCGGCCGTGCCGCAGCCGCACGGATCCGCGTTCCTCCGCCAGGCGGTCTTCGCCGACGACTACCGCGGTGCCCCCGTGGTGTTCCGTGGCGAGTTCCGCACCGAGGACGTCGCGGACCGGGCCGGGCTGATTCTGGTGGTCGTCCCCGGCCCGCTGCGGCCGGGCCGCGACGGCGGCGTCGATCACGAGGCCGGCGGGGGCCATCTCCTCACGATCACCGACAGCCGCAGCTGGACCAAGCACGAGATCACCGCGGAGGTGCCCGACGAAGCCGAGTTCATCCGCTTCGGCATCACGCTCACCGGGCCCGGCCGGGTAGAGCTGCGCAACGTGGAGCTGGCCCGGAATGCCTGACTCATCAGCGGCAGCACGGGGCGCCGCGGCCCCCGGCGGCTAGCTGGGCGGGATGAAGCCGACCCCGTCTTGCTGCCGGGAACGGCGAGTGCCGGGAGCGCTGCCGGTGCTACCCGCATCGGTCGCGGCAGGAGTCGTCGGCTTCCCGGCGATGCTCCGGACGATCTGCTCTGCCATCCCGTACAGCAGCGGGAGCGCGCCGGCCACGACCCCGCCGACCTCGTTGATGTGCGCGACGCCAGGGCGGATGACCTTCGCATTGCCGTCAATATCCCGGACCAGGTCCGCCGAATCCTCCAGGTTTGCCGCTATCCGGTCCAGCAATGTCCCCACCCAGAAAAGGTAGAGCGCGAGCCCGCCCGTGAGCACAGCGACGGCGAGGACCGTCAGAACCACCAGGCGCTTCATCACTTCACCTTTTCGAGGGTCCGGCCGAGGAACAGATGATGCTCCAGGCCCTCGGCCAGCACCGCATCGACGCCGTCGGCAACCTGCGGGATCAGCGCTGCGTTGGCGGTAGTCGCCTCCGCGGCGCGCAATGTATTCCGCACTTCCACCACACGCTGATCGATGCGCTTCACTCGGTAGATGAGCAGGCTCAGCAGACCCGCCACGGCACCATCGACGAGGAAGCCCGCCGCTATCGCCCGCATCCAGGCTCTGCGTTCGTCATCGGACATGGCTAGCCTCCCAGCCGGGCGCGGCCGCGCTGCAGGCCGCCGACGATCGCATTCGCGTCGTCGATGGTGGTACGCAGCGCGCCGAGCGGGGCGGTGTTGCGCTCGGCATCTTGCAGGGCTGCGTTGATCTTCGGCGCCTCGTCGCCGATCGACCGCGCATAGGCCAGGATCGCCGACACGAGCGCGACGACGACTGCCACGACGCCGGTGCCGATCGTGTATCCGGCTATCCAGCCGGACCTGCGGCTGCGGGCTTTCGAATGCTCGGCCCAGGCGTGTCGCCGCATCGAGTTCACCCCCTCGGAACTGGTCAGACGGTGTCACAGAAGTCGCGGACCGGCTTGAGACTTGCGTTGACCGACGTCAGTCGATCCGGCACGGTGCTGGTCAGGTCGGCGATGGCCTGCGCCGCGTCCGTCGTGGCGACCAGGTTCGCCTGAATGGCCCGCAGGTGGAAGATCACGCGGGTCAATCCGACCGCCGCGATGCCGACGACGAGACCCGACGCCGTGAGCGTCGTCCGGGCGGCTGCTTGCATGGACAGCACCTCCTTCTTGGCTCAGCTCAGAAGCTTGGAGACCGAGTCCCCGTACCGGGCCGCTCCTGCCGAGACGTCCTTGATGGTCTGGTCGGTGGTCGCCAGCGCCTCCGGCACGCCATTGAGGTCGCCAACGAGTTCCGTGCCGGAAGCGACAATTTGGTCGCTCGCGTGCCGAATGCGCTCCAGTGCCGTCAGCACGCGGTTCAGCAGGTAGATCACCAAGGGCAGCACCAGGATTATGAGCACCGCGTTGCCGATCCGCCACCAGCGCATGGCCCACCTCCTCAGCTTGGCCCTGAGCGCATGAGCTGCATCTGCTGGATGTACCCGCGAATTCGTGCATCACATGCATCGCAGGGCCTTCGCATTCGCCGCGCCCGATGGTCAGGGCTCTGAGGTGACCAGGATGAGCGAGCCGTCGTAATAGGGCAGGGTGCGCAGGTGGACGTGCCGGTTATCCCAGGTCCCGTCGGCCAGGTCGCGGCTCAGGTGGCGGGTGAAGCGGTCGTGAGCGTCGGCACCGACAAAGCTCCATGCCGAGCACGACCTGCGAGCGCCCGGGTCGAGGAGCGCCCCGGGCCGGCCGTAATAGGCCTCGTTGAAGCCATCGGTGCAGTCCAGCGGCACCGGCACCACGCTGGCGATGACCGGCCCGCCGAGCCCGTCGGCAAGCTCGGATACCGATGGGTACCGTCGGGCCTCCGTGTCGATCACCTCAGGCGCGTACTCGGCGAGCCAGAACCGCTGCAGCCGCCCCGGGTCGCTGGTCAGGATCACCACCGGGCCGCGGGTAACCCGGCGGATCTCGCGCAGGCCCGCCCGCAGGTCGCTCCACTGGTGCACGCTGAACGTCGTCATCGCCGCGTCGAAGGAGTCGTCGTCGAACGGGAGATCCTCGGCGGTGGCGTCGATGGCGGTCACCAGGCCGGCGGGCCGCTGTGCCCGCATTGACGCCGATGGCTCGACGGCGGTGACCTGGCGGTCGGCCGGCTCGTACGAGCCCGCCCCGGCGCCAACGTTCAGTACCGTGCGCGCAGCGCCGAGGGCCCGGGTGATCGGCGCCGCGATCCGGGGGTCCGGCAGCCGGTAGCGCGCGTAGTCGAGCCCTATCGCGGCGTAGTCCGCGTCTCCCGCGCTGCCATCAGCCGACCGCACCACCACGGCCGCCAACCTACCGCCAGCCGGCCGGACAACGTGTCGGCCGGGCGACGTGGCACGGGCCGAGGGGATGGCCCCGGTCGGGACAGGGCCGCGAGACAGGCGAC
>JASIJN010000192.1 GCA_030050125.1 Streptosporangiaceae bacterium
GCTGCCGTAGCTGACCATCCCGCCGATCATCTCCGCCATGGCCAGGAACTCGTCGGCCACGTCCCGGTGCACCAGCGCCCGCGTCTGCGCCAGGCAGACCTGCCCGGACAGGCCGAGGGTGACCGTGCCCATCGTGATCGCCGCGGCCGAGGACACGTCGGCGTCGGCGAACACCAGCGCCGGGCTCTTGCCGCCCATCTCCAGGCTGACCCGCTTGAACCCGTCCGCCGACGCCTGCACGATCTTGCGGCCGACCGCCCGGCTGCCGGTGAACGAGAGCTTGTTGACCATGGGGTGGTTGATCAGCGCGTCGCCCGTCGGCTCCCCCGGGCCGGTGACCACGTTGAGCGCCCCGGGCGGGAGCCCGGCCTCCTCGATCAGCCGGGCCAGGCGCAGCACCGCGAACGTCGCGTACTCCGACGGCTTCAGCACGACCGCGCACCCGGCGGCCAGGGCCGGGGCCAGCTTCTGCGCCGACAGCAGCAGCGGCGCGTTCCACGGGACCACCGCGCCGACCACTCCGACCGGCTCGCGCAGCGTCATGACCAGGTGATCGCCGCCCTGGTACGGCGGCAGCGTCTCCCCGGCCAGCTTGTCCGTCCAGCCCGCGTGGTGGTCGAAGACGTCGGCCACGAACGCCGCCGAGGTCGCGTACACCGCGCCGAAGCTCAGCGGCACGCTGTTGTCCAGCGCCTGCAGCTTCAGCAGCTCGTCGCCGTGCTCGCGGACCAGGTCGGCGACCCGGCGCAGCACCCGGATCCTCTCGCTGGCCCGGGCCCGCGGCCACGGCCCCTCGTCGAAGGCCCGCCGCGCGGCGCGCACCGCCCGGTCCACGTCCCCGGCCCCGGCCACCGGGAACGAGGCGACGTCTTCCCCGGTCGCCGGATGGCGGTGCTTCCAGACCTCGCCGCCGGCGGCCGCGACCCACTGCCCGTCGATCAGCATCAGTCCGCCGGACAGGCCGAGCTCGTCGCGGTGCGCTGTGATCGATGCGACCATCTCCGGGCTCCTCAGTAGAACACGTTCTATTTGCCGGGAGCGTACACCGCGGATCGCCGGAGCAGCCAGTAACGTACCGGCCATGGGGATCCAGCTGCGCAGCGCGGACGACGTCGCCGCCGAGCTGCGCCCCGGGATGACGATCGGGATCGGCGGCTGGGGCTCCCGGCGCAAGCCCATGGCCCTGGTCCGGGCCATCCTCCGGTCCGGCCTGGCCGACCTGACCGTGGTCTCCTACGGCGGGCCCGACGTCGGCCTGCTGGTGGCGGCCGGGCTGGTGCGCCGGGTGGTCTGCGGCTTCGTCACCCTGGACTCCATCCCGCTCGAGCCGCACTTCCGGCTGGGCCGCCAGGCCGGCGCGATCGAGCTCACCGAGCTGGACGAGGGCATGCTGCACTGGGGCCTGCTCGCCGCCGCGCACCGGCTGCCGTTCCTGCCGATCCGGGCCGGGCTCGGGTCCGACGTGCCGCGGGTCAACCCGGGGCTGCGCACCGTGCGCTCCCCGTACGAGGACGGCGAGGAACTCATCGCGATGCCCGCGCTGCGCCTGGACGCCGCCCTGATTCACCTCAACCGGGCCGACCCGGCCGGCAACGGGCAGTACCTGGGCCCGGACCCGTACTTCGACGACCTGTTCTGCCAGGCCGCCGACCGCGCCTACCTGTCCTGCGAGCGGATCGTGGACACGGCGGGCCTGCTCGCCGCCGGCCCGGCCCAGAGCCTGCTGGTCAACCGGGCGATGGTCGACGGCGTGATCGAGGCACCCGGCGGCGCCCACTTCACCAGCTGCGTCCCTGACTACGGGCGAGACGAGGCGTTCCAGGCCGAGTACGCGGCGTCCGCGGCCAGCCCGCAGGCCTGGGAGCTGTTCAGGGCTCGCTACCTGTCCGGCGACGAAGCCGACTACCAGGACGCGGTCCGGCGGTTCCGGGACTCGGCGGCGGCGCGGTGAGCCAGCGCGGAACGCGCCGCGTGAGCGGCGGGGAGGCGACCAGAGCCGAGATATGCACCGTGGCCTGCGCCGAGGCGTGGCGTAACGACGAAGGCATCCTTGCCAGTCCGATGGGAGTGATCCCCGGGCTCGGCGCCCGGCTGGCCCGGCTCACGTTCGCGCCCGGCCTGCTGCTGACCGACGGCGAGGCCTTACTGCTCGCGCCGGACGAGGCCACCACCGAGGGCTGGCTGCCGTTCCGCTCGGTGTTCACGATGGTGGCGGCCGGCCGGCGGCACGTCATGATGGGGGCCGCGCAGCTGGACCGGTACGGCAACCAGAACATCTCCTGCATCGGCGACTGGGCCCGGCCCCGGGCGCAGCTGCTCGGGGTGCGCGGCGCGCCGGGCAACACGATCAACCACCCGGTCAGTTACTGGGTGCCCCGGCACTCGCCCCGGGTGTTCGTCGAGGCCGTCGACATGGTCTGCGGCATCGGCTACGACCGCGCGGCCGGGATCGACGCCCGCTTCCACGAGCTGCGCGTGGTGGTCACCAACCTGGCCGTGCTCGATTTCCAGACCCCGGACCGGGCCATGCGGCTGCGCTCGGTGCACCCCGGGGTCACGGTGCCCGAGGTGGTCGCGGCCACGGGCTTCCCGCTGGCCGTCCCCGACGAGGTGCCGGTCACCCGGGCGCCGACGCCGGCCGAGCTGGCCCTGATCAGGGACCGGCTGGACCCGGACCGGCGGCGCGAGCAGGAGCTGGCGTGATCAGCACGCCGCTGACCGGCCTGCTCGGCATCCGCCACCCGATCGTGCAGACCGGCATGGGCTACGTGTCCGGGGCCAGGCTGACCGCCGCCACCTCGCGGGCCGGAGGGCTCGGCATCATCGCCTCGGCCACGATGAGCCACGAGGAGCTGCGGTCGGCCATTCGCGACGTGAAGGAACGAACGGGCGCGCCGTTCGGGGTCAACCTACGATCCGACGCCCCGGACGCGGCCGAGCGGGTCGAGACGATCATCGCCGAGGACGTGCGCGTGGCCTCGTTCGCGCTGGCCCCGCGACGCGACCTGATCGCGCGGCTCAAGGACGCCGGGGTCGTGGTGATCCCCTCGGTCGGCGCGCGCCGGCACGCCGAGAAGGTGGCCGCCTGGGGCGCGGACGCGGTCATCGCGGCGGGCGGCGAGGCCGGCGGCCACACCGGCCCGGTCCCGACCAGCCTGCTGATCCCGCAGGTCGTGGACGCGGTGGACATCCCGGTCATCGCGGCCGGCGGGTTCTTCGACGGGCGCGGCCTGGTGGCGGCGCTGGCCTGGGGCGCGGCCGGGATCGCGATGGGCACCCGGTTCCTGCTGACCAGCGACAGCCCGGTACCCGACCTGGTCAAGCAGGCCTACCTGGCCTGCGACGTCACCGGCACGGCGGTCACCACCCGGGTCGACGGGGTGCCGCACCGGGTGCTGCGCACGCCGCTGGTGGAGCGGCTGGACCGGGCCGGGCCGGTTGCCGCCCTCGTCCGGTCGGCACGCAACGCCTCGGCCCTGCGCGGCCTGTCCGGGCTGAGCTGGCCGGAGCTGATCCGGCAGGGCCGGACGATGCGCCGCGGAACCGAGCTGACCTGGGCCCAGGTGCTGATGGCCGCGAACACCCCGATGCTTCTGCGGGCGGCGATGGTGGACGGCCGGCCCGACCTGGGGCTGATGTCGTCCGGTCAGGTGGCGGGCCTGATCGACGACCTGCCCTCGTGCCAGGAACTCATCGGCCGGATCATGGCCGAGGCCGAGCAGTGCCTGGCCCGCCTGGGCCGGCTGGCCGAGCCCAGCCCGTAGCGCACCCGTAGCGCGGCGCCTTGGCCCGGAAACTCGATGGCTCTCAGGCCGCCATGCGGCAATGATTCAGCCATGGCGCTGCGCACGGCGTTCACGCGACTGTTCTCGGTCCGTTACCCGATCGCCCTGGCTCCCATGGGCGGAGCGTCGGGAGGTGCCCTGGCCGCGGCCGTGTCCAACGGCGGCGGCCTGGGGCTGGTCGGCGGCGGCCACGAGGACCCCGGCTGGATCGAGCGTCAGGTGCAGATCGCCGCCCGAGGGACCGACAAGCCCTGGGGCGTCGGTTTCCAGTCGTGGGCGACCGATCCGGCCACGGTCGAGCGGGCGCTGGCGCACGGGCCGGCGGCGGTCATGCTGTCGTTCGGAGACCCGCGCCCCTTCATCGAGCCCGTCCGCGCCGCCGGGGCGGCGTTGATCGTGCAGGTCACCGACCTCGCCGAGGCCAGGCAGGCCATGGACGTGGGGGCCGACGTCATCGTGGCCCAGGGAACCGAGGCCGGCGGGCACGGCGGACGGCGCTCCACGCTGCCTTTCGTCCCCGTGGTGGCGGACCTGGCCGCGCCCACCCCGGTGCTGGCCGCGGGCGGTATCGCCGACGGCCGGGGCGTCGCGGCGGCCCTGGTCCTGGGCGCGGCGGGCGCGCTGGTCGGGACCCGGTTCCTGATCACCCCCGAAGCCCTGATCGGCCCGACGGCCATGAAGGCGATCATCGAGGCCGGAGGGGAGGACACCGAGCGCAGCCGGGTGTCCGACATCGCCCGGGGCTCGCGCTGGCCGGCCAGGTACCCGGCGCGCACCCTGCGCAACGACTTCTTCGACCGGTGGCGGGGCCGGGAGGACGAGCTGGCCGCCGACACCGCGGCCCGCCGCGCCTACCAGGACGCCGTCGACAGCGGCGACCTGCTGGAGACGGTCTGGGCCGGCGAGGCCATCGACCTCATCACCACCGTGACTCCCGCCGCCGACCTCGTCGCCGCTCTCGCCGCCGACGCCGAAACTGCCCTGGCCCGGGCCGGCGCGTTCTGACCCTCGGGTGGATCACGTCCCCTCGCACCCCCGCACCCCGCCGCGTCAGGGCTGGAAGGGCTTGCCCGCGCCCGTGGTGCACAGCAGGCGCAGGCTCTCCAGGTAGTAGCCCCAGTTGTAGTTGTAGACGCCGTAGTAGTCGTCCTCGAGCTCGATGGCGTACTCCTGCCAGAAGCGCAGCCGGGTGCGGCCGTCGCCACCGGCCGGGGCGAGCTGGAAGCGGAACGTGTTGTCCTGCCATGGTTCGTGGCCGCCGACGCAACGCCAGTCGAGCTCACGGCCGGGTTCCACGCCGGTGATCTCCATGACCGGGTTGAAGTCGCCGCTGAAGGTCCAGTGCACCTGCGCGCCGACCTCGGCGGGCGGCGCGGTGACCTTCGTGCTCCACCAGCCGGCCACGGGACCGGGCTCGGTCAGCGCGGCCCAGACCGTGGCCGGCGGGGCCTCGATGTCGACGACATGATGGATGGTCTTCATGGGTTCTCCCCCGTCGCTCGGCCGGCCAGCAGGGCCGGCAGGTCCTTGGTCAGCTTGTCGTGCCATCCGCCGTCGAAGCCCGCGCGTTGCCCGGCGTGCTCGTCGGCCCAGCCGCTGTGCTCCACCCGAAGCCGGGTGCCGGCGCCGTCCGGCGTCAGCTCGAACGACACCACCGTGTCCCCGAAAGGCCCGGACCACCGGCAGCGCAGCAGGCTCGGCGGCCGCACCTCGAGCACCTCGCCGTCGATCAGGCCGATGTCCGGGCGGGCGTCGAAGACGAACCGGTGCCCGGGCTCGGGCTTGAAATCGTTCGGCATCAGCCAGATGCTCAGCTCGCCGGGGTCGGTCAGCGCCCGCCACACCCGCTGCGGCGGATAGGCCAGCACCACCTCGTGCTCGATCGCGCCGTCCCTGATCACGGCGCGCCGTCCAGGTGGTCGGCGAGCCTGCCGAGCCGGTCGGCCCAGAACCGGTCCAGCGTGACCAGCCACAGCCGGACCTCATCCAGCGCCTCGCGCCGCAGCCGGTACCGGCGCCGGCGCCCGGACCGGGCCTCGCTGACCAGCCCCACGCCGCGCATCACCGCGAGGTGCTGGGAGACCGCCGGCCTGCTGACCGGCAGCGGCTCGGCCAGCTCGGCCACGAACTTGTCGCCCGACGCGAGGATCTCCACGATCCGGCGGCGGACGGGATGCGCGAGCGCCCCGAACACGTCGGTGACCGGCGGCGCCCCGGCTGCGGGCATGGCCCCAACAATAAGTAAGGAATATCTAACGAGTCAACTCCGGCGACAGGCGGGCCGCGGCGGCCAGGCCGGCCCGGCCAGCGTCACAGGCGCTCGATGACCGTGACGTTGGCCTGGCCGCCGCCCTCGCACATGGTGGCCAGGCCGTAGCGGGCGCCGGTGCGGGAAAGGGAGTGCACCAGGGTGGTCAGCAGCCGGGCCCCGGTCGCGCCGAGGGGATGGCCCAGCGCGATCGCGCCGCCGCAGGGGTTGACCCGGTCCGGGTCGGCGCCGGTCTCGCGCAGCCAGGCCAGGACCACGCTGGCGAAGGCCTCGTTGATCTCGACCAGGCCGATCTGGTCCAGGGTCATCCCGGCCCGGCGCAGCGCGTGCTCGGTCGCCGCGATCGGCGCGGTGAGCATGAGGACCGGGTCGTCGCCGCGGGCGGACAGGTGGCAGATCCGGGCCAGCGGCCGCAGGCCGTGCGTCCGGACCGCGCGCGGCGAGGCGACCAGCAGCGCGGCCGCGGCGTCGGCGATA
>JASIJN010000193.1 GCA_030050125.1 Streptosporangiaceae bacterium
GGCCGCGGCCCGGGTGGCCGTGCTGCCCCCGGGGCGGCCGCCCTTGGACTTCTTCTTCGACTTGCGGGACGCCTTCTGACCGGCGCGCCGCATGCCCGGCATACCCATCATCTGGCGCATCATCTTCTGGGCCTCGAGGAACCTGGTGATGAGCGTGCTCACCTCGCCGACCGCGACGCCCGAGCCGGCCGCGATCCGGGCCCGGCGCGAGCCATTGATGATCTTCGGGTTGCGGCGCTCCTCGACCGTCATCGAGTTCACGATCGCCGCCGCCCGGTCCAGGTCCTTGTCACTGACCTGGCTGAGCATCTCCCGGTTCTGAGCGGCCCCCGGCAGCATGCCCAGCAGGTTGCCGATCGGCCCGAGCTTGCGCACCATGGCCAGCTGCTCGACGAAGTCCTCGAGGGTGAAGCCCTCGCCTGAGGCCAGCTTCCCGGCCATCTCGGCCGCGCGGTCCTGGTCGAACGTGCGCTCGGCCTGCTCGATCAGGGTCAGGATGTCGCCGAGGTCGAGGATCCGCGAGGCCATCCGGTCGGGGTGGAAGACGTCGAAGTCCCCGAGCTTCTCTCCGGACGAGGCGAACATCACCGGCCTGCCGGTGACCTGGGCGATGGACAGGGCAGCGCCGCCCCGGGCGTCACCGTCCAGCTTGGTCAAGATCACCCCGTCATAGCCGACGCCGTCGAGGAACGCCTGCGCCGTCGTCACCGCGTCCTGGCCGATCATGGCGTCGACCACGAACAGGATCTCGTCCGGGTCGACGGCGTCCCGGATGTCGGCCGCCTGCTGCATCATCTCCTCGTCGATGCCCAGCCGGCCCGCCGTGTCGATGATCACGATGTTCTGCAGGCGCCGCTTGGCCTCGTCGATCGACGCCCGGGCCACCTCGACCGGGTCGCCGACCCCGTTGCCCGGCGAGGGCGCGAAAACCGGCACGCCCGCGCGCTCGCCGAGCACCTGCAACTGCTGGACCGCGTTCGGCCGCTGCAGGTCCGCCGCCACCAGCATCGGGGTGTTCCCCTGCTCCCGCAGCCACAGCGCGAGCTTGGCCGCGAGCGTGGTCTTGCCGGATCCCTGCAGGCCGGCCAGCATGATCACGGTCGGCGGCACCTTGGCGAAGCGCAGCCGCCGCGCCTCGCCGCCGAGGATCTCGATGAGTTCCTCGTTGACGATCTTGATGACCTGCTGGGCGGGATTCAGGGCCTCGGACACCTCAGCGCCCGATGCCCGCTCCTTCACCCGCGCGATGAACTGCCGGACCACCGGCAGCGCGACGTCGGCCTCCAGCAGCGCGATCCTGATCTCGCGGGTGGTGGCGTCGATGTCCGCAGGCGAGAGCCGTCCCTGCCCGCGCAAGGACGAGAAGACCTGGGTCAGTCGATCGGAAAGTGTCTCGAACACGTCTAACTGCCGTCCTCGCGCGTGGCTGTCGCTGATCGGGCACGTGCCGGATGACCCGGTCGGCCGCGAGCCCCGCGTTCCAGGCTATCCGGTCGGCGGCGGAGACTGCGGATGGTGCGGCAGGAGCGGCAGGCTGGCCCGGGCAACGGCCAGGGATGTCTTCTCGGCGCGCTCCCACTCCTCGACGTTGCGGAGCAGCGCGTCGAGGTAGGCGTGCAGGTGGGTCCGGTACACGTCGCTGAACGTCTGCAGGTAGGCCAGCTCCGCCTCGAGTTCCCTGCGGTCCTCGGCGGGCCGGGTGGCCGGCGCCGCCAGGGCCGCCTCCGCCGCCCGGCTGGCCTCGCCGTGCGAGTCCTCGAGCATCATCGCGGCGTGCGTCCTGGCCTCGGCCAGGATCTCGTCCCGGCGACGCCAGGCCTCCTGCGCCAGCTGCCTGCTGTACTCCTGGGCGTCGGCCACATAGCGGTCGGCCGTTTGCTGTGCCTTGGACAGGATGCGCACCGCCTGCACGTGGGCGTCGTCCGGCTTGTAGCCCGCGTCGCCGTCGTCGCCGGACAGTCCCAGCACCCGCCGCCGCAGCCGCTGGACCTCGTCGGCCAGCGAGGTCCGCTCGTTGAACAGCCTGACCAGCTCGCGTTCGACCTGGCCGCAGAACGCCCGTACGTGCTCTTCGTCGAGCCCGCGCCGGCCGAGGCGGGCGGACGGGAAGGTGACGGCCTGGACCGCGTCCGGGGTCAGCCTGTCGGTTCCTGTGATCACGGGCATGGCTCGCTCCAACCGAAGTCTTCGACGTGGATCTGGCCGGAAGGAACGCCCAGCGAGGCCAGCCTGGCGGCCATCGCCTCCACCATGGGCGCGGGTCCGGCGACGTAGGCGTCGTGGTCGGCCCAGGAGCCGGACCGCGCCACGACATCCGGCAGGGTTCCTCGTTCCCCGG
Source organism: Streptosporangiaceae bacterium (assembly GCA_030050125.1). The sequence continues at coordinate 2,339 of JASIJN010000193.1, forward strand.
GGTAGTCCGGGTCGGCGGACACGCACGGGGTGATCGTCAGCCAGGGCGAATCCTCCCCGAGTCTGTCCAGGTCAGGGGCGTCGTAGAGGCCTTCAGGGTGCTGGGCTCCGACGAACATGTGCACCTGCGGCGGGTCAGGGAGCCCGGCGATCTGCCCGGCGATCGCCTTCAGCGGGGCCAGGCCGGTGCTGCCGGCCACCAGCAGCACCTTGCGTGCGGAGCCGGGATCGAAGGTCAGCGTGCCCACCGGCGGGCCGAGCCGCAGCGGCGAGCCGGGAGCGAGGCTGCGAGCCAGCGCCGGGCTCAGCACGCCGCCGCCGATCATGCGGACATGGAAGTCCAGCGTCGCGTCCTCGCGCGGCGGGTTGGCGATCGAGTAAAAGCGCCAGACCCTGGGGCGCAGGTCGCACTCGATCGCGACCGACTGCCCCGGCCGGTATTCGAGGCCGTCCTGCGTGATCACCCGGAACACCGAGGTGTCGAAGGTCCGTATCTCGTGGGAGAGCACGGTGGCCGGCCAGAACGGCGGGTTCACCTTCTCGTCCTCGGCCGCCGCCTCGGTCATGACCTTCGCCATGAGGGCGTAGGCCGACTGCCAGTCGGCGGCGAGTTCGGGCGTCCAGGCGGGGCCGCTGAAGTGGGCCAGCGTGGCGAGCAGGCTGGTGCCGACCGGTTTGTAGTGGCCGGCCAGCGTGCCGAACTTGCGGTGGTCCCGGCCTAACCCCCGCAGGAACTGCGTGAGCCGCTCGGCGTTGTCCAGGTCGGCGACGATCCCGGCCAGCGCCTGCAGCAGGTGGTCGCGCTGGGCCGCCATGGAGACCGGGAACAGGTCCCTGGTTTCCGGATGCCGGAGAAACAGGTCGGAGTAGAAGAACAGGGCGACCTCATCGCCGTGCATGGCCACCCGCGCGAAGTTCTCCTTCAGGCGCGCCGCATCCAAAGCGACCCTCCCCCCGGCAAGCGATGAGCAAAAAGCAATTTGCATCCGGCTGCTTGCAGGATATATCGGGCGCCCGCCGGACCGGTGCTCATAATCACAAAGTGGCCGTCCGGCGGGGAATTTTCTGCCGGGGCTGGCGCGCCGGGACCCTTCCGAACAGCCCGAAACCCCGTCAAAGCTTCCTTAACGCTCCGTCTCCGCCGGATCTGGCCGCCCGGCGATCGCGTCGACGCCCGCCCCGCCCGCACCGAATCTGGCCGCCCGGCGATGGCGTCGACGAACGCCCGCCCCCGCCGGATCTGGCCGCCCGACGATCGCGTCGACGAACGCCCCCGGCGGATCTAGCCGCCGACGATCGCGTCGACGAACGCCTCGGGCTCAAACGGCGCCAGGTCGTCCGGGCCCTCGCCCAGGCCGACCAGCTTCACCGGAACGCCCAGCTCGCGCTGTACGGCGATCACGATCCCGCCCTTGGCCGTGCCGTCCAGCTTGGTCAGCACCACCCCGGTGACGTCGACGACCTCGGCGAACACCCGCGCCTGGCGCAGGCCGTTCTGCCCGGTGGTCGCGTCGAGCACCAGCAGGACCTCGTCCACCGTGGCGTGCCGGGAGATAACGCGCTTGATCTTGCCCAGCTCGTCCATCAGCCCGGCCTTCGTGTGCAGCCGTCCGGCGGTGTCCACGATGACCACGTCGACGCCGCGCTCTATGCCCTGGTTGACCGCGTCGAACGCCACGCTGGCCGGGTCGGCGCCGTCGCGGTCGGAGCGGACGACCTGGGCGCCCACCCGGTCACCCCAGGTCTGCAGCTGGTCGACGGCCGCGGCGCGGAAGGTGTCCGCCGCGCCGAGCAACACCTTCTGGCCGTCGCCGATCAGCACCCGGGCCAGCTTGGCGCACGTCGTGGTCTTCCCGGTGCCGTTCACCCCCACGACGAGCACGACCGCCGGCCGGTCGCCGTGCCGGGCGGTGTGCAGTGACCGGTCCATGTCCGCGCCGACCTGGTTCAGCAACTCGCCCCGGAGCATCGCCCTGACCTCGGCCGGGTCCCGCGTGCCCTCGACCTTGACGTCGGTGCGCAGATCCTCGACCAGCTGTCTCGCCGGGGCCACCCCCATGTCGGCGACGATCAGCGTCTCCTCGATCTCGTCCCAGGTCTCATCGTCCAGGTGATCGGAGGAGAGCAGGTTGAGCAGGACCCCGCCGAGCGCCGACTGCGAGCGGGCCAGCCTGCCGCGCAGCCGGACCAGCCGTCCGGCCGACGGCGGCGGCTTCTCGACCGCGGGCGCGGCCGGGGCGGCGGGGACGTCCGGCGGGAGGGCC
>JASIJN010000194.1 GCA_030050125.1 Streptosporangiaceae bacterium
CAGCGGGCCGTGGCGGCGCGCCGAGCAGGACGGCCTGATCGGCGGCGTGGCCGCGGGCCTGGCCGGGCGGATGGGCGTGGACGTCACCGTGATACGGGTGGGCCTGGTGCTGGCCACGCTGGTCACCGTCGGCTACGCCGCGGTGGGCTACGTGCTGGCCTGGCTGCTGCTGCCCGCCACGGGCAGCGACGCCAGCATCGCCAGCAAGGCCAGGTCCGACCGGCGTGGCGTCGCCCTCGCCGCGGCGCTGGGCTCGCTGCTCATCGTCCTGCTGCTGATCGGGTCCGATTTGGGCGCCCCGCTGCTCAGCGCCGTGGAGTGGCCGCTGGCCATCTGCGCCGCCGGCCTGGTGCTGATCTGGCGGAACGGCACCGCCGAGGAAAAGGCGACCATGCGGCACCTGGCCGAGCCGCTGGTCGGCCTGACCGGCGGCCGCCCGCCTCGGCTGGTGTGGCGCCTGGCCGTCGCCTTCGTGCTGTTCGTCGTCGGCACGGGCATGCTGGTCTCCGGCCACGAGAGCATCAGGATGCTGCGCCCGCTCGGCGGCGCGGTGCTGGTGCTGGCCGGGATCGCCGTCGTGCTCGGCCCCTGGTGGCTGGGCATAGCGCGGGACCTGGTCGCCGAGCGCCGGGCCCGGATCCGGGCCGAGGAACGCGCGGACATGGCCGCCCGGGTGCACGACTCGGTGCTGCAGACGCTGGCGATGATCCAGCGCCGGGCCGACCAGCCGCAGCAGGTCGTCCAGCTGGCCCGGGCCCAGGAGCGCGAGCTGCGGTCCTGGCTGTTCGACGGCCACGCCCCGGGGTCGATGGACACCGAGATGACGCTCTCGGCCGGCGTGCGGCAGATCCAGCAGGAGGTGGAGGCCCAGCACGGGATGACCGTCGAGGCGGTCACCGTGGGCGACTGCGAGCTCGACGACGACCTCGCGGCCCTGCTGGAGGCCGCGCGGGAGGCGACGGTCAACGCCGCGAAATGGTCCGGCGCCGACGTGGTCTCACTGTTCGCCGAGGTCGAGCCCGGCGAGGTGTCGCTGTTCGTGCGGGACCGGGGCAGGGGCTTCGACCCGGACGCGGTGCCCGCCGACCGGAAGGGTCTGGCCGAGTCGATCCACGCCCGAATCACCCGCCGGGGCGGCGAGGCGAGCATCCGCAGCGCCGTGGGCCAGGGCACCGAGGTATCGCTGGTCATGCCCCGCTCCGCGGGGAACCGGCAGGCGAGCCACAAGTGACCGGGCGCAACGGGCACGTCCCGACCGTGGTGATCGTCGACGATCACGGCCTGTTCCGCTCCGGCGTGCGGTCCGAGCTCGGCGACCGGGTCGAGGTGGTGGGCGAGGCCGACGACGTGCAGCCCGCGATCGAGCTGATCGCCCGGCGCCTCCCCGACGTCGTACTGCTCGACGTGCACCTGCCCGGAGGCGGCGGGCAGCTCGTGATCAGCGCGCTGAAGGCCGAGCACCCGGAGGTGCGGTTCCTCGCCCTGTCCGCCTCGGACGCTCCCGAGGACGTGATCGCGGTGATCCGGGCGGGCGCCCGCGGCTACGTGACGAAGACCATCTCCGGCACCGACCTGGTCGACGCGGTGCACCGGGTCGCGGCCGGCGACGCGGTGTTCTCGCCCCGGCTGGCCGGGTTCGTCCTGGACGCGTTCGCCTCGATCCCGCAGGCGGACGAGGGGCGCCCGTCGTTCGATCCCGAGCTCGACCAGCTCACCACCCGGGAGCGGGAGGTGCTGCGGCTGATCGCCCGGGGCTACACCTACAAGGAGATCGCCAGGGAGTTCACGATCTCGGCCCGGACCGTCGAGACCCACGTCTCCTCGGTGCTGCGCAAGCTGCAGCTCTCCACCAGGCACCAGCTGACCCGCTGGGCCGCCGAGCGGCGGCTGATTTAGGGTCGCTCGGCTCCGTCCGTCGCGCCCTGCCCGGCGGGTAACGGCGCGTTCAAGAGCGATCCGACCGATCTCGCTCCGGGCGGTACCGCCGGGCGTCGCGGGGGTCAGGGACGGGTGCCGAACGCGGGGCGGCCGGGGCTGGACGGCAGCGTGGCGTAGGCGTCGCGGACCCAGTCGCACAGCAGGGGCCTGGTCTCGCGGGGGTCGATGATCTCCTCCACCCCGAACCGCTCCGCGGTGCGCAGCGGGCTGCGCACCGCCTCGAGCCGGGCCCGGATCTCCGCCAGCAGCGCGGCCGGGTCCTCGGCTTGTTCCAGCTCGGCCCGGTACGCGGCCTCGATCCCGCCCTCGACCGGCAGCGAACCCCAGTCGGCCGAGGGCCAGGCCCAGCGGCGGATCAGCCGGTGCCGGTTGGTCAGGCCCGCCCCGCCGACGCCGAACACGCGGCGGACGATGATCTCGGCTCCGGGCACGCTGGCCTGGTACACCGCGCTGATCGCCCGCACCCCGTGCCGGATCGTGGCGCGCTGCTCGGCGCGGGTCCCGATGAGCAGCCCGGGCTGGTCGGTGAGGGTCACGATCGGCAGGTGGAACGTGGAGCACAGGTCGGCCAGCCGGGTCACCGCCTCCGCGCCCTCGACGGTGAGACAGCCCCCGGCCACGTACGGGTCGCCGGCCACCACCCCCACCGGGTGGCCGTCCAGGCGGGCCAGCGCGGTGACCACCGAGCCGCCATAGCGCTGCGCCTCCATCACCGAGCCGGCGTCGAACACCGCCGAAAGGATGTCCCGGATCCGGTAGGGCTGGCGCCGGTCCCGCGGCACCGCGGACAGCAGCCGCTCCTCGCGCCGCCCGGCCGGGTCGTCGCAGCCGGTGACCGGCGGCAGCCGGTACACGCTCGGCGGCAAGTACGAAAGGAAGCGCTTGATCAGGGCGAACGCCTCCGGCTCCGACCCCGCGATCAGGTCGACGGCGGCGTTGCGGCCGTGCACGCGCGAGCCGCCGAGTTGCTCCTTGTCCACGTCCTCTCCGGCACCGCCCCGCACCACCGGCGGCCCGGCCACGAACAGCTGCGCCGTGCCCTGCACCAGCACCGACAGGTGAGCCACGCACAGCCGGGCGGCGCCGAGCCCGGCCACCGGGCCCAGGCCTGCCGCGACCACCGGCACCGTCGAGAGGTTGTCGACCACGTAGTCCCAGCCCGGGTTGACCGGCACGTAGGTCCGGCCCATCTGCTCCAGCATCTTCACGCTGCCGCCACCGCCGGTGCCCTCGATCAGCCGGACCAGCGGCAGCCTCAGCTCGTTCGCGAGCTGCTCGGCATAGATCTGCTTCCCGGCGATCGCGGCATCGGCGGCCCCGCCGCGGACCGTGAAGTCGTCGCCGCCCACCACGACCTTCCGGCCGTCGATGCGGCCCGTCCCGGTGACGAAGTTGGCCGGGGTGAAGCTGGCCAGGCCGCCCCCGTCGTCGTAGACGGCGGTTCCGGCCAGCGACCCGATCTCCTGGAACGAGCCCTCGTCGAGCAGCGCCGCCAGCCGCTCGCGCACCGTGAGCCGGCCGGCGTCATGCTGCCGCCGGATCTTGCCGGGCCCGCCCATCTGCTCCGCGAGTTCCCGCCGCCGGCGCAGGACGTCCAGTTCTGGTTGCCACGTCATGCAGCAGAAGCTAGTCGGGCGGGAGCGGGCCTCACCATCGATGCCGCCGGCGTTCCGGCGTGACCAGCGACGGCCCGGCCGGCCGGGCCTGCACGCTCGCCGCCGCCAGGTCCCACCCGCCGATCTGG
>JASIJN010000195.1 GCA_030050125.1 Streptosporangiaceae bacterium
GCCGCCATGGGCGCGCAGGTGGGCAGGCCGGGCGAGCCGGTGGTCGCGATCGACGGCGACGGCTGCTTCCAGATGACCGCCCAGGAGCTGGCCACCTGCGCGATCGAGCGCCTGCCGATCAAGGTGCTGATCTTCAACAACGGCTTCCTCGGCATGGTCCGGCAGTGGCAGGAGCTGTTCTACGAGGAGCGGTACTCGGAGGTGGAGCTGGGCACCGCGATCCCGGACTACGTGAAGCTGGCCGAGGCCTACGGCTGCCTGGGCCTGCGCTGCGAGCGGGCCGACGACGTCGACGCGGTGCTGGACAAGGCGCTGGCCACGACCGACGTGCCCACGGTGGTGGACTTCCGGGTGCACGACCGCGAGGGCGTGTTCCCGATGGTGCCGGCCGGCCGTCCGAACGACGAGATCTCGCTCGGGCCCGAGTTCAGCCCCGAGGAGCAGCAGGCCGCGACCAGGCGTGAGATGGTCCTGCACGCCGGCCCGGCCAGGAGCGGGGAGGCGCGGGCGCGATGAGTACCCACACGCTGTCGGTGCTGGTCGAGAACAAGCCAGGGGTGCTGGCCCACGTCGCGGGCCTGTTCTCCCGGCGCGCGTTCAACATCTCCTCGCTGGCCGTCGGTCCCACCGAGGACGAGCGGGTGAGCCGGATGACGATCGTGGTGGACGGCGCGTCGACCCCGGTGGAGCAGGTGGCCAAGCAGCTGGACAAGCTGGTCCGGGTGCTGAAGGTGGTCGAGCTTGACGACCACGCCGCGGTGGAACGCGAGCTCGCGCTGATCAAGGTCAGGATCGAGCCCGCGCTGCGCGGCGAGCTGCTCGAGGTGGCCACCGTGTTCCAGGCCAAGGTCGTGGACATGAGCCCCGAGACGGTGATGCTCGAGGCCACGAGCAGCCCGGGCAAGCTCGACTCGCTGCTGCAGAACCTGGAGCGCTACGGCACGTGCGAGCTGGTGCGCACCGGGCGGATCGCCATGGCCCGCGGCGGCGGCACGATCACCGACCACGGCCCGGCGACGCTCGCCGAGGCCGTCTGACCCAGACCCGACACCCTGACTGAACCGCTGAGAGGACACCTGTACCCATGGCCACCGTCTACTACGACACCGATGCCGACCTCGGAGTGATCCAGGGCCGCAAGATCGCCGTGCTCGGCTACGGCTCGCAGGGCCACGCCCACGCGCTGAGCCTGCGCGACTCCGGCTGCGAGGTCCGGGTCGGCCTGCCCGAGGGCTCGAAGTCCCGGCCGCGCGCCGAGGCCGAGGGCCTCACCGTGACCACGCCCGCCGACGCCTGCGCCTGGGCGGACGTGATCATGGTTCTGACCCCGGACACCGGGCAGCGCAAGCTCTACGCCGAGGCGATCGGGCCGAACCTGCGGCCCGGCGACGCGCTGTTCTTCGCGCACGGGTTCAACATCCACTTCGGCTACATCACCCCGCCGGCCGACGTCGACGTGGCCATGGTGGCGCCCAAGGCGCCCGGGCACCTGGTGCGCCGTCAGTTCGAGGCGGGCCAGGGCACCCCCGTGCTGGTGGCCGTGGCCCAGGATGCCACCGGCAAGGCCTGGGACCTGGCCCTCTCCTACGCCTGCGGGATCGGCGGGACCAAGGCCGGGGCCCTGGTCACCACGTTCCAGGAGGAGACTGAGAGCGACCTGTTCGGCGAGCAGGCGGTGCTCTGCGGGGGAGTGACCGCCCTGGTCAACGCGGGGTTCGAGACCCTGGTCTCGGCCGGCTACCAGCCCGAGGTCGCCTACTTCGAGTGCCTGCACGAGCTGAAGCTGATCGTCGACCTGATGTACGAGGGCGGCATGAAGTGGATGCGCTACTCGGTCAGCGACACCGCCGAGTACGGCGACCTGACCCGCGGGGAGCGGGTCATCGGGGCGCCCGCCAGGCAGGCCATGGCCAAGCTGCTGGCCGACATCAGGTCCGGCGAGTTCGCCCGGGAGTGGATCGCCGAGGACGACGCCGGGCGGCCCAACTTCGAGCGGCTCCGCGCCGCCGCGAACAGCGGCCAGATCGAGGCCGTCGGCCGCCCGCTGCGTCAGATGATGAGCTGGCTCGACGCGCCCACCGACAGGGACGAAGCCGACGGAGCGCAGGCATGACGACGGTGAGCCGCGGCTACACGATCGCGCACCTGCCCGGGGACGGGATCGGCCCCGAGGTCACCGAGGTGGCGCGGGACTGCGTCGACGCGGTCGCGCTCTCCCGCGGGTTCGCGGTCGAGTGGCGGTCCTTGCCGCTGGGCGCCCGGCACTACCTGGCCACGGGCGAGGTACTGCCCGGCTCGGTCCTCGACGAGCTGCGCAAGGTGGACGCGGTCCTGCTCGGCGCGGTCGGCAGCCCGGAAGTGCCGCCCGGGGTGCTCGAGCGCGGGCTGCTGCTGCGGCTGCGGTCCGAGCTCGACCTCTACGTCAACCTGCGGCCGTCCAAACTGCGCCCGGGGGTGACCGCCGCCGTCGCCGGGCGCGATCCCGGCGAGCTGGACTTCGTGATCGTCCGCGAGAACACCGAGGGCCTGTACGCGGGCGCCGGGGGGATCGTGCACCGCGGCACCGCGTTCGAGAGCGCCACCGAGGAATCGCTGAACACCAGGGCCGGCGTGGAGCGCTGCGTGCGGTACGCGGCCGAGCTGGCCTCGCGGCGGCGCGGCGGGCTGACCCTGGTGCACAAGACCAACGTGCTGACGCACGCCGGCGACCTGTGGCAGCGGGTGGCGGCCGAGGTGGCCGCCGAGGCGGGGCTCACGCTGGAGTACGCGCACGTCGACGCCGCCTGCCTGTACCTGGTCGACGACCCGGGCCGGTTCGACGTCATCGTCACCGACAACCTGTTCGGCGACATCCTCAGCGACCTGGGCGCCGCGCTCACCGGCGGGCTCGGGGTGGCGCCGAGCGGCAACCTCAATCCCGACCGCACCGGCCCGTCGGTCTTCGAGCCGGTGCACGGGTCGGCTCCGGACATCGCGGGCACCGGCCGGGCCAACCCGGTCGGCGCGGTGCTGTCCGCGTCGCTGATGCTGGACCATCTCGGGGAGCCCGACGCGGCCGCCGACCTCGACGCCGCCGTGTCGTCCGTGCTCGGCGCGGGCGCGCCGGACACCACCCCCGGATGGGAAGACGCGCTGATGGCCGCGCTCAGCGCAAGGCTGGCTCGATGAGCGCGGGCGGGCCGGGGGAGCTCTCCGCGGCGAAGGTAGAGATCTACGACACCACCTTGCGCGACGGCTCGCAGCAGGTCGGCCTGGACCTCACGGTGGCCGACAAGCTGCGGGTGGCCGCGGCCCTGGACGCGCTCGGCGTCGACGTGGTGGAGGGCGGCTGGCCGGGCTCCAACCCCAAGGATGCCGAGTTCTTCGCCCGGGCCAGCGAGCTGGAGTGGAAGAACGCCCGGCTCGCGGCGTTCGGCGCCACCCGGCCGCCGCGCCGCGGCGTGGACGACGACGCGAACCTGGCCGCGCTGCTGGCCGCGCAGACGCCGATCGTGACCCTGGTCGGCAAGGCCTGGACCCTGCACGTGGACGAGGCGCTGCGCACCACGCGGGAAGAGAACCTGGCCATGGTGGCCGACTCGGTGGCCTACATGGCGGCCGCCGGGCGCCGGGTGGTGTTCGACGCCGAGCACTTCTTCGACGGGTACCGGGCCGA
>JASIJN010000196.1 GCA_030050125.1 Streptosporangiaceae bacterium
AGTCCGACCGCCACGGCCAGCGCCAGCAGCACCAGCGAGCCGATCATCACCAGGCCGCCGGCCACCTGCTGGCTGACCAGCGAGTCGTCGGCGACCACGGTGACCGTGAAGTCCCTGGTCGAGTCGTGCCCGGTGATCGAGTCATGCGCCGGAGGGCTGGTGCCGACCGACACCCGGCCGACCCCGCGCTGGCTGATGACGACGTAACGATCGGACAGCGACTTGCCCATCTGGACGGCGTCGGGCGGCAGCCCGGCGTCCACCCGGTCCTGCAGCCCGGTGGCGATCAGCGTGGCGTCGTGGCGCACCTGCTCGTCGGCCTCGCTGGTGCGCTGGCGGGTGACCAGGAAGCCGAGCGGGACGCCGAGCAGCAGCACCGCCGCCACGGCGACCGCGAGCATGGAGACGAGCAGGCGGCGCTGCACGCTCAGCCTCCGCGCCCGCTATCGGGGCCCGCCATCCGCCCGCGCACGCTCAACATCCTCCGCAGTCAGTCCCCGCGCTCGAACCGGAAACCGACGCCGCGCACGGTCGTGATGAACCTGGGGCTGTGCGCGTCGTCGCCGAGCTTGCGGCGCAGCCAGGAGACGTGCATGTCCAGGGTCTTGGTCGAACCCCACCACTTGCTGTCCCAGACCTGCCGCATGATCTGCTCCCGGGTGACGACCTTCCCGGCCTCGCTCACCAGCAGCGAGAGCAGGTCGAACTCCTTGGAGGTGAGATCGATCTCGGTGTCGCCGAGCCAGGCCCGGCGCGCGTCGGCGTCCACCCGGACGCCCTGCACCACCCGGCTCTCCGTCGCCCCGCGGCGCAGCAGGGCCCGGACCCGGGCCAGGAGCTCGGCCAGCCGGAACGGCTTGGTGACGTAGTCATCGGCGCCCGCGTCCAGGCCGATCACGGTGTCCACCTCGTCCGCGCGCGCGGTCAGGATGAGCACCGGGATGGCGTGGCCCGCCGACCTGATCTGCCGGCAGACCTCGAGCCCGTCGAGCTTGGGCAGGCCGATGTCGAGCAGGATCAGGTCGATCCCGCCGCCGCAGGCGGCCTCGATGGTGGACGGCCCGTCAGCGGAGACGTCGACCTCATAGCCCTCGCGGCGCAGGGCGCGCGCCAGGGGCTCCGAAATAGACGGGTCATCCTCGGCAAGCAAAACGCTGGTCATGCTCAGATCGTAAGCCGGGCGGCAACTATTTCCTTCGCTCCACGCCCAGGAACTGCTCAGATAGCAATTTGTAGTTGCCTAGCGACTCTATGTCAGACGGGGGTGACGCCGTGGCGGCGCCGCGAGAACGACCGGTCCTTGCCGCGCGCCGCCTCGAACCGCCGGATCAGCTCCGACCTGAGGTCCTCCGGTTCGACCACGTCGTCCACCACCAGTTCCCCGGCCAGCCGGAGCACGTCGATGTCGGCGTCATAGGCCTCCCGGAGCCGCTCGGTCTCCTTCTCCCGCTCCGCCGGGTCTGCGATCGCCGCCAGCTTGTTGTAGTAGACGGCGTTGACGGCCGCCTCGGCGCCCATGACAGCGATCTTGGCGGTCGGCAGCGCCAGGGTCGCGTCCGGCTCGAAGCCGGGGCCCGCCATCGCGTACAGGCCCGCCCCGTAGGCCTTGCGGACCACGACGCAGATCTTGGGCACGGTGGCCTCGGCCACGGCGCTGATCATCTTGGCGCCGTGCCTGATGATCCCCTGCTTCTCCACGGCCGTGCCGACCATGAAGCCGGGCACGTCGGCCAGGAACAGCAGCGGCACGTTGAACGCGTCGCAGAGCTGGATGAACCGGGTGGCCTTGTCCGCCGAGTCGACGAACAGCACGCCGCCCTTGAACATCGGGTTGTTCGCGACCACGCCGACGACCCGGCCGGCCAGCCGGGCGAAGCCGACGATCAGCTCCCTGGCCCACAGCTCGTGAACCTCGAACAGCGACCCGGAGTCCACCAGGCCGCGGACATACCGGCGCATGTCGAACGCCTGCCGCTCGCTGACCGGGACCAGGGCGCGCAGGTCGGCCGGGGCCGGGCCGGCCGCGCCGGCCGCCGGCGGCGCCTCCCGCCAGTTCGCCGGCAGGTAGGAAAGGAAGCCGCGGACCGCGGTGATCGCGTCCTGCTCCGACTCCGCCAGGTGGTGACCGCAGCCGGAGACCGTGCAGTGCATCCGCGCGCCGCCCATTTCCTCGAGCGTGGTCTTCTCCCTGACCACCATCTCGACCATGCGCGGGCTGCCCAGGTACATCGAGGCGTTCCCGTTCACCATCGCCACGAAGTCGCAGAACGCCGGGATGTAGGCGCCGCCGGCCGCCGAGGGCCCGAACAACGCGCACGCCTGCGGGATCGAGCCGGAGGCGCGCACCTGGGTGTGGAAGATCTTGCCCGCCCCGCGGCGGCCGGGGAACATCTCCACCTGGTCGGTAATCCGCGCGCCCGCGGAGTCGACCAGGTAGACCATGGGGATGCCGCAGGCGTAGGCCTTTTCGATGATCCGGATGATCTTCTCGACCGTGCGGGCGCCCCACGAGCCGGCCTTGACCGTCGAGTCGTTCGCCATCAGCGCGACCGGGCGGCCCTCGATGGTGGCGGTGCCGGTGATCACCCCGTCGGCGGGCAGGCCGTCGGCCAGGACGTTGGCGAACGCGCCGTCCTCGGTAAAGCTGGCCTCGTCGACGAGCAGGGCGATCCGGTCCCGGGCGAACAGCTTGCCCGCGGCCGCGGCGGCCTCGTGGTACCTGGCCGCGCCGCCCTCCTCGATCCTGTCCCGCAGCCGCGCGAGCTCGGGATGACCGGCATGACCGTCGGGGCTCGCCGCCCCGTCCTTCAGTACGTCGCTCACGCTGGCGACTGTACTGTGTATCTCCGTGCCCCCGGAGCGCTCGGGAGCCTCCCCAACCAGCTCACCGCGGCGCCGGCGCGTTATTGCAAGTGCAGGCTGACGCCGAGCAGGACCAGCCACCAGAGCGCGATGGCCAGCACCGCGGACAGGACCACCTTGAGCAGCGGGACCGTGATGTACGCGCGGTCCCAGGCGATGACGAGCCCCACGATGATGTAGATCAACCCCAGCAAGCCGATCCGCTTGAACATGACCATCCGCTCCGATCCGTCCGCCTGGGCCCAACCCGAGGGCCCGGCCGACCTGCGCGGGTTTGTCTGTCCGGATCGCGGCGGTTCAAACATGGATGGCCGGCCGCCAGGCCGGCCATCCGGTCATGCCGGAATTATCCGGGTTCTCGGGCCGGCCCGGAGCACCTGGGAGGGAAGCGGCCGCCCGATGATCCGCTCCGCGTCGGCGGCGGCGTCGATCATCGCCTCGAGGTCGATCCCGGTGGCGACGCCCATGTCCTCGACCATGTGCACGAGTTCCTCGGTGGCGATGTTGCCGGTGGCCCCGGGGGCGTAGGGGCAGCCGCCGAGCCCGCCGACCGAGGCGTCGAAGTCGGACACCCCGAGCTCGAGCGCGGTCAGCACGTTGGCCAGGCCGGTGCCGCGGGTGTTGTGGAAGTGCAGGTTGAGCCCGACGTCCGGATGGGCCGAGCGGAACGCCCCGACAAGCTCACGGACCCTCCGCGGCGTGGCCATGCCCGTGGTGTCGCCGAACGAGATGCAGTCCGCGCCGTCGGCCACCGCCCGGGACGCCACCCGGACCACCCGCTCGACCGGCACGTCGCCCTCGTACGGGCAGCCCCAGGCGGTGGAGACGATCACCTGGCAGGTGGCCCCGCGGCCGTGCGCCTCGTCGATGACCG
>JASIJN010000197.1 GCA_030050125.1 Streptosporangiaceae bacterium
GCCGGCGGGAGTCCCGGCCGGCGGTGCGCCGCCGTACACGATGACCCGCCGCAGCCGGTCCAGCTGGCCGCGCAGCTGCGCGAACATCGCAGCGTGCTCGGCGTCGACGTACCCGACCGAGGCGTCGCAGTGGCCGATGACGTAACGCGCCTCGTCGGCGGTCAGCCGGTAGTTCACCGGGACGGCGACGGCGCCCAGCTTCCTGATCGCGCTGATGACCGCCACCACCTGCGCGGAGTTGGGACCGCACCAGAGCACCTTGTCGCCCGGGCCGACCCCGAGCGAGGCCAGCGCGTTGGCCAGCCGGTTCGAATGCTCCTCCAGCTCGCGGTAGGTCCACCGAACCGGCTCTGCGCCGCCCCGGTCGTCGATGACCGCCGGCTTGTCCGGCTGGCTCTCGGCGTAGCTGGTCAGCAAGTCGGGCATTCGCCTGTTCCTTCCCCCGGGCGGCCGCCCGCGACCTCGATGAACGCCTCTGGCGCCATCATGCTCTGTCCCGGGCCTGGGCCGCCACTGAAACGACTGGTGCAGTGCCGCCGCCGCCAACTATGCTCATGCCACTGAAACATCCGTGTCAGTAGCCTGGAGGTGGGCGGGTCATGGACAACGAGCCGGCGATCCGGCCACTGGGACGCCCGGGCGACCTGGGCTGGGTGGTCATGGCGCACGGGGAGGTCTACGCCCGCGAGTTCGGCTGGAACGGCGAGTTCGAGGCGCTGGTCGCGCGCATCGTGGCCGACTACGCCGCCGCGCATGACCCCGGGCGTGAGGCGGCGTGGATAGCCGAGCTCGGCGGCCGGCGGGTCGGCTGCGTGTTCCTGGTGGCCAGAGACGCCGACACGGCGCAGCTGCGGATCCTGCTGGTGGATCCGGCGGGCCGGGGACGTGACCTCGGCCGGCGCCTGGTCGGGGAGTGCCTGGCGTTCGCGCGGCGGGCCGGTTACCGCCGGATGACGTTGTGGACCAACCACCCGCTCGCGGCGGCCCGGCGCATCTACCTGGAGGCGGGGTTCAGCCTGGTCAGCGAGGAGCGGCACCACAGCTTCGGCGTGGACCTGACCGGCCAGGTGTACGAGCTGGACCTGGCCGCGTGACGGCCGCGGAACGCGTGCCGTCTCCCCGCCAGGACGAGCTCCTCGAACTCGCCTATCGCTACGTTCTCGCCCATGGCCTGGCCGACATGTCGCTGCGCCCCCTGGCCCGGGCGATAGGGTCCAGTCCGCGGGTGCTGCTGTTCCTCTACGGGTCGAAGGACAACCTCATCCGGGCGCTGCTGGCACGGGCCCGGTCGGACGAGCTGGCGGCGATGGAGGCCTTCAGGCAGGCCGGCCGCCCGGCCGGCCTGACCGACTCGGCGCTGGAGGTGTGGCGGTGGCTGTCGGGGGCCGGTCATCGTCACCTGCTGGGACTGTGGGTGGAGGCCTACGCCAGGTCGCTGGTCGATCCCGGCGGCCCCTGGGGCGAGTTCGCGGCCCAGACGGTGCACGACTGGCTCGGCCTGCTGGCCGAACGCCAGCCGCCGCCGCGCCGGCGCAGCCGGGCGGGGGCCGCGGAGCGCACCGCCGTGCTCGCCGTGCTGCGCGGGGCCATGCTCGACCTGCTCGCCACCGGCGACGCGGACCGGACCACGCGGTCGGTCGCCCTAACGCTGCGGGCCCTGCACGCATCCAATTTCCCGTCACATCCAGCGTGAAAAATGCCGCGAAGGCCTCGCGGCGCGCGCCGATTGACGCAACGCCGCATCAGCATGTCATTTCATCTTTAGCGCGCCGCCAGTGACCAGTAAATGAACGCCTCAGCAAAACTGCGCCGCCCCTCTGGAATCTCACGCACCCGGGCGTTACGCTAGGGCGCCACCACCCCGAGAAAGCGAGGGATCCCCTCATGAAAGGCAAGGCCGCAGCCATTTTCGCGGTAACGCTCGCCGCGTCGGTCACCGGCTCGGTACCCGCGACGGCGGCACCGCGCGCCGCGACGCCCGCCGCCGCGGTGCGGACGTTCGGCTCCGTGCGCGAGGCACCAGGCGTCCATCTGGCGCCCACCCGCCTGCCGCACGCGACGGTCAAGAATGGCACCTATCTCACGAACAACTGGGCCGGGTACGCGATCACGGCGCGCGGCGGCAAGACCATTCCACAGGTCAATGCAGATTTCACGGTGCCAAGCGTGAATTGCGCCGAAAGCCCTATCGGCGTGACCGGCACTTCGTATCTCGGTGAGTGGGCCGGGTTCGACGGACTGGTGGACAATACCGTGGAGCAGGAAGGCATCGCCGCCTACTGCACCTCGATCACGGGCCCGGCCACCTATTACGCGTGGTACGAGATGGTCCCGTTGGCGCCTGTCGCCTTTACCGGGATCGACCCCGGCGATGCGATATCGGTCGAGACGAAAAGGGTTGGCTCCAGCTACGAGCTGACGCTCGACGACATCACCACCGGCGGCGGCTTCAGCACGGAACAGGCCTGCCCGGCCGGCTCGACCTGCAAGGACAACAGCGCGGAGGTCATCACCGAGGATCCGAGCGGTGCCGTGGCGGCCGGCCAGTTCCTCGCCGACTTCGGCATGGACAACCAGACGGGCATCCTGGCTCACACCTACAACGGCAAAGACGGCAGCTTCGGCACCAACGACTACTGGTACATCCAGGTCATCCAGATGCTGGACCCGTCGGGCAACTCGATGGCCACGCTCAGCCCGATGTACGGATCCCAGGCCTTCAGCGTGACCTGGCAACGCGGCGACTAGCCGGCGGCGCCAGGCGCTAGCCGCGGCCGATAAACGGCATCTTGGTGGCCATCAGCGTCATGAACTGGACGTTGGCCTCCAGCGGCAGGCCGGCCATGTGCACGACCGCGTCCGCGACCAGCCCGACGTCCATCATCGGCTCGGCCCGGCGGCTGCCGTCCGGCTGCAGCGCCTCGGTCGCGAGCATGCCCGCGAGCTCGGTCACGGCGTTGCCGATGTCGATCTGGCCGCAGGCGATGTCGTAGGCCCGCCCGTCCAGCGACGTCGCCTTCGTCAGCCCGGTGATCGCGTGCTTGGTCGCCGCGTAGGGGGCCGAGCGGGGCCGGGGCGACTGCGCGGAGATCGACCCGTTGTTGATGATCCGGCCGCCGCGCGGGTCCTGCTCCTTCATCACCCGGAACGCGGCCTGGGTGCACAGGAACGCCGCGGTCAGGTTCACGTCGACCACCGACTGCCAGTCGGCGAGCGGCACCTGCTCGAGCGGCACCGGCGGGAGCGCCCGGCCCGCGTTGTTGAACAGCACGTCCACCCGGCCGAACAGCTCCACGGCCCGGCCGAACAGCCGCTCTACGTCCGCCGGGTCGCTGACGTCCGCGACCACGGCCACCAGCCGCGAGCCCTCCGCGGCGCCGTCGGCCACGGTCTGCTCCATCGGGCCCGGCCGCCGGCCGCCGATCACGACCGAGTAGCCGGCCCGCCCCAGCGCCAGGGCGCAGGCCCGGCCGATGCCCGTTCCGCCACCGGTGACGATCGCGACCTTGTCCGTCATGGCGCCAGATCCCCGCCGGCCATGCCGACCAGGCCCGGGTCCAGCACGACCTTCTCGTCGTGATCGCGCACGGCCGCCACCACCTGGTCGACGGCGAAGGCGACCAGGCCGGGCGCGTCTTCCGGTATGCGGTGGCCGGCGTTCCTGGCCACGATCAGCGCCGACCCGGCCTGGGCGGCCAGGTCGGCCTGGGCGTGCTGCCAGACGGCGTCGATCTGCGGATCGGGCGGCGGGGCATGCCAGCGGCCCGGCGTGCGGGCCAGCACGATGGAGGGGACCCGCGGCAGGATGGCGCGGGTCACCTCGCGCTCGCCCGCGGCCGCGTCGACCTGCGTCGCGCCGGGGCCCTCGCCGTCCACCGCGGAGTCCGCCCCGGGCCAGAGGAACAGCCGGGGCACCGATCCGTCGACGTGAACCATCCCGGCCACCCGGCCCGGGTACGCTCCGGCGAACACCCGGATGATCAGGCTGCCGACCGAGTGCCCCACCAGTACCGCGGGCGAGGAAACGCCCAGGTGATCAAGGAGAGCGGCGAGCTCGGCCGCGAACCTGCTGTAGGAGAGCGGCGGGTTGGGCGCGGGACGTGGCGGGCTGGCGCCGATGCCAGGCCGGTCATAGCTGATGACCCGCGAGCCCTGGGTGAGCTGGCTTATCACCTGCCGCCAATACGAGGCCGGGTCGCCGAGGGAGGAAACCAGCACCACGGGCGGGTTCCTGCCCTCGAGGTCCTCGGCCGAGATCAATGCAGTAGCCATCGTCGTCTGCCCTTATCCCCCGAAAGGCCGGATTGGCTGATTTATTTAGCGCCGAGAATAGGCCGTAAACGGGCTCGCTGTCATGTACCCTGCGCCCGGAAGTCCGGCGCGGCGCCCGTCCGCGCAGCCCGTCTCGGGTGACCGCCTCGCCCGCCCCGAGACGTCGCGTTCAGGATTGTCGTACCACCCTTGTCACGAGAGATCGCAGGTCATCCCAGGACTTGTGATCGTTGCGGCTTCCCGCGTGCGGCCTGCTGAACTGGCTAACTCCGACGGCGAGGTCGGCCAGGTCCCACCGGATGCGGTACAGCTCGAGCATCGGCGGCCACGCGGTCACGCCGGTCGCGCCGGCGTAGCCGCGCAGCACGGAGCCGTCGCCGGGGTCGAGGCTCCACAGATCCCGCTCGGGCGGCGCGACCAGGGCCGTGTCCCAGTCCACCAACGCCCAGCCGGCCGGGGTCAGCATGGTGTTGCCCGGATGGGTCTCCCCGTGGGTCAGCACCATCCCGGCCGGCCGGGAACGGCCCGCCAGCTCGTCGTACCGGGCGAGCAGCCGCCGCACCGGGCCCGCGTTCCTGGCGAGCAGGGCCGCGGCCGGACCGGCATACGGACCGAGATCCGCCCCGGCCCGGGCGCCGAACCGGCCGTCCGCGCCGAGCGCCGCCTCCAGCTCGTCACGGTGCGCGATCGCGAAGTCCTCGGTCGCGGCGTTCCTCCGGGCCCGCTCCGGCGCGGTGTGCAGGGCGACGACCATGTCGAGCACGCCGCGGCGGTGCGCTGGATCGGCGAACTCGCCCCATTCGAAGCTCCGCCCGGTCACGAACGGGTAGAGCGCCACGGCGAACCGCTCGCGCAGCAGCAGCGCGGGCTGGCCGTCCCTGGCCGGCATCGGAGCCACCGCGAACGCGGCGCCGCACTCCCGCAGGTCCGCGGCGGCGCGAAGCGAGGCCCTGAGCCGGACGAACGCCCGCGCCGGCGACTCCTCCCGGCGCAGCCGCTTGCTCTCGAGCTCGTAGACGGTCAGGAACCAGCGCGCGCCGCGGGTGCCGCGCACCTCCCAGTGGTGGCTGCCGAAGCCGAGCGGCCGGTAGCTCATGCCGGTGACACCGATGCTCCAGCCGCCGGCCAGTGCGGACGCGAGCTCCCCCTCGGACAGGTCGTTCGGCGGCGTCAGCACCCTGGTCCTCGGGCGGGTGTCGCTGGTCGCCGGGTCAGCCCTGGCGGGCCTCCTCCACGGTGAGCTCGGCCGCCGGGTCGGCCTCCAGGCGCGCGTCCGGGATCGGCGCGCCGCTGCGGACGGAACGCCCGTACGTGCCGTCGTCCAGCCTCCGCAGCGCCCGTTCGATCGCCGCCAGCCGGTCGCGCAGGCTCTCGGCGATGGCGTCGTCCATGCCCTCGGCGGTCAGCAGCTGGGCCGGATCGGAGACGTCCACTCCCTGCTCGTCCTCGGCCTCGCGGTCCTCCTCCCCGGCCTCCTCGGTGCCGGTGAGCAGGCTCCGCACCTCGGTTCGCTCGGCCTGCAGCAGCGATCGTGCCCGGCTGTAATCCATCTGCTCTCCATCCGCCCAGGCCCGTCCGGGCATTGCGCATCGCGGGGCGGTCGCGCCGCGTACCGACCTCACCAGTCTTTTCCTTCGGCTGGCCCCCGCCTCAGCCTGTCACATCCCCGGCCCGGCCGGAGCGCGGCCCGCGACGCTGGAGCGAACCGAACGTGAGTGGCCCGTGACAAAAAGCGCGATACTGAGGAGCGACCGCCCGGCGGACCCGGTCCGGGAAGCGCCAGGAGAGGTGGCAGGCGTGACCATCAGCCCACCGCAGGCTGGCCGCCCCCGCGACCCCGACGTCGATCGCCGGGTCGCGGACGCGGCCATGACCTTGTTCGGCGAGTCCGGCTGGGCGGGCTTCAGCGTCGAGGCCGTGGCCAAGCGGGCCAGCGTCGGCAAGGCCTCCATCTATCTGCGCTGGCCGACGAAGGAAGCGCTGCTGGTCGAGGCGCTGCGGCTGCGGGT
>JASIJN010000198.1 GCA_030050125.1 Streptosporangiaceae bacterium
TCGCCAGCAGCCGCAGCACCTCGTCCAGCTTGTCGCTGTCCACCTCGCACCGAATCCGGGCGGCCAGCCGGCCCGCGCCGTGGCCGCCGACGTCCTGCACGTCGAGGTCGTGCACGCCCGGCAGCCGGTCAAGCCCGTCTGGCCGGGCAGCCAGGTCCGCGGCGATCGAGGTCCTGGTCAGGTGGCGCATGTCGGCCAGCGTCCCGGTCTCCACCGCCCGGCCGTCCCGGATGATCGTGACCCGTTCGCAGAGCGCCTCCACCTCGGACAGGATGTGGCTGGACAGCAGCACGGTGCGGCCGCCGTGCCGCTCCTGCTCGATGCACTCGCGGAACGCCGCCTCCATCAGCGGGTCGAGCCCCGCCGTGGGCTCGTCCAGGATCAGCAGTTCCACATCCGAGGCCAGCGCCGAGATCAGCGCCACCTTCTGCCGGTTGCCCTTGGAGTAGCTGCCGGCCTTCTTGGTCGGGTCCAGGTCGAACCGCTCCAGCAGGCTGGCCCGCCGCTTGGCGTCCAACCCGCCGCGCAGCCGGCCGAGCAGGTCGATGATCTCGCCGCCGGTGAAGTTCGGCCAGAGCGTCACGTCTCCGGGCACGTACGCCAGCCTGCGGTGCAGCTGCGTGGCCGCGCGCCAGGGATCCTCGCCGAGCAGCCGCGCGGTGCCGCCGTCGGCGCGCAGCAGCCCGAGCAGGATCCTGATCGTGGTGGTCTTGCCGGATCCGTTCGGGCCGAGGAAGCCGTGCACCTCGCCCTCGGCCACGGTCAGGTCGAGCCCGTCGAGCGCCACGGTCTTGCCGTACGACTTGCGCAGACCAGATACGGCGATAGCCTCAGTCACACCGGCAGGTTACACTACTTTCATAAATACGTGAAAGTTGTGAAGGCGATAGGTATAAGGGTTCGGGGGCCTTTACGCCCAGGCCCGGGGAACCCGGGATGACGAGGCGGCGGGACGGCACGGTTGACCAACGAGACGGCGCACACGACAAGCGGCGGCCAGACGGCCCGGGCGGCCGGCGACACCGCCCGAGCGGCCGGGAACACCGCGCAGGCGGCCGGGAACACCGCCCGAGCGGCCGGGAACACCGCGCGGCCCGGCCACGCCGCCGACGCCTCGCGGCACGATGACGACGCCGCAGGCCGGGACGAGAAGGCCGTCGGCCGGTTCATCGAGGATCTGGCCTCCGCGCTGACGGAGATGGGCGTGCCGCGCATGCCCGCCCGGGTCTTCGCCGCGCTGCTGACCACCGACTCGGGCCGGCTCACCGCGGCCGAGCTGGCCACGAACCTGCAGGTCAGTCCCGCGGCCGTGTCCGGCGCGGTGCGCTATCTGATCCAGATCGGCATGGTCCGACGTGAGTCGCAGCCGGGCTCGCGCCGCCACTACTACCGCGCGCCCGACGACGTCTGGGGCGAGGTGATCGGCATCCGCGATCACCTCATGGCCCGGTGGACCGGCGTGCTGCGGGAAGGCGTCGAGATCCTCGGCGAGGGTACACCTGCCGGGGAGCGCGTGGCCGAATCGGTGCGGTTCTTCGAGTTTGTCAGCTCCGAACTGCCGAGCGTGATCGGCCGCTGGCGGGAACGCCGCCCGGCCCGCGACGGGCAGGCCGCCCGTGGCCGCTGACCGGTGCCGCTGGCACCGATTCGGCATCGAATTGTCAAACTGCGACCAGAGCTTGGTAAGACTTAAAGTGAGGCAACTATCGAGGAGGCGGCGGACGTGGCGCGTGATCCTGGCGACCTGTACCAGGTCAGCCCCGACGCTCCGGAGCTAGATGACGTCGCGATGCTCTACTATCTCGACGGCTTCATCGACGCCGGCGGTGCGGGGCGCCTGCTGACCGCGCACCTGCTGAGCACGCTGGAGCACACCGACGTCGCCTCGTTCGACGTGGACTCCCTGCTCGACTACCGGTCCCGCAGGCCGGTGATGACCTTCGCCAAGGACCACTGGGAGCACTACGACGCGCCGGAGATCGCGGTGTCGCTGCTGCACGACACGGCCGGCACCCCGTTCCTGCTGCTGAACGGCCCGGAACCGGACCACGACTGGAACTCCTTCACCGCGGCGGTGCTGGACCTGACCGCGGCGCTTCGGGTCCGGCTGTCGATCGGGTTCCACGGCATCCCGATGGGGATCCCGCACACCAGGCCGCTGGGGGTCACGGCCCACGCCACCCGGACCGACCTGGTCGAGGGATACCGCCCGCTGGTCGACCGGCTGCAGGTGCCTGGCAGCGCCGCGGCGCTGCTGGAACTGCGCATGGGCGAGCAGTCCCGCAACGCTATCGGGTTCGCCGTGCACGTCCCCCACTACCTGGCCCAGGCCGCCTACCCGGCGGCGGCGGTCACGCTGCTGGAGTCGATACAGCGCGCGGCCGGCCTGTCCCTGCCCGCCGACGCGCTGCGCGAGGCGGCCCACCGGACCGACCTGGAGATAGCCCGGCAGGTCGAGGGCTCGGAAGAGGTAACCGAGGTGGTCAGGGCCCTGGAGCAGCAGTACGACGCCTTCGCCTCGGGCGACAACGGCGGCCTGCTGGCCGAGGAAGGCGAGCACATGCCGACCGCAGAAGAACTCGGCGCCCAGTTCGAGCGCTTCCTGGCCGAACAGCAGGGACGGGGCGACTCCCCCGACGCCTGACGGCCCCCGCCCGCCCAGCCAACCTCTTCGGGCCACCGCCCGCCCACCCGACTCACCCCGACCCCAAGAGCCGCCGCCCGCGCCCGCCCAC
>JASIJN010000199.1 GCA_030050125.1 Streptosporangiaceae bacterium
GCCGGCCCGGGCGGCCAGCTTCGCCGAGGCGGCCGGCCACGAGCTGGCCGAGGCCAGGACCCGGCCGATGAACGCGTTCAAGGCCGAGCTGGGCCGGCGGGCGATCGTCCGCGCGCTGACCGCGCTCACCGACGGGCAGACGCGATGACCGGCGCCATCGGGCAGGAGGTCAGCCGGGTCGACGGCCCGGCCCTGGCCGACCTGGCTTACGCGCAGATCGTCGGGGCCGCGATCGCCAGCGGCCGGGTCATCTCCATCGACACCACCGAGGCGGAGCGGGCCGAGGGCGTCGCCGGGATCCTGACCCACCGCAACACGCCGAAGGTCAACCACGTGCCGCTCCTCCCGTCGCTGCTGGGCGGCCCGGCGCCGGGCGAGACGTTCTTCCCGATGCAGGACGAGACCGTGCACTACGCCGGCCAGCCGGTGGCGGTCGTGATCGCCGACACCCTGGAGCGGGCCCAGCACGCGGCCACGCTGGTGCAGGTCAGCTACGCGGAGACCGCGCCGGTCACCACGATCGAACAGGGCCGCGACCGCGCGTACGTGCCCGAGAAGCTCTTCGGCGGCCTCATGCCGGGGCAGGTACGGCGCGGCAACGCCGGCGAGGGGCTCGCGGCCGCCGAGGTCCGGGTGGAGGCGGCGTTCCGGTTCGCCGCCAACCATCACAACGCGCTGGAGATGCTGACCACCACCGCGGACTGGGACGGGGACCGGCTGACGCTGTACGACTCGTGCCAGGGGATCAAGGCCGTCCAGCTCACCGTGGCCGCCCTGCTCGGGCTCTCGCCGTCCAAGATCCGGGTGCTGACGCGCTTCATCGGCGGGGCCTTCGGCTCCAAGGCGATGGTCTGGCCGCATGTGACCCTGGCCGCGATGGCCGCCCAGTACGTCCGGCGGCCGGTGCGCCTTTCGGTCACGCGCGGCCAGATGTTCAGCTCCTGCGGCCACCGCGAGGAGCAGGAACAGCGGATCGAGCTCGGGGCGCGCCGGGACGGCAGGCTGACCGCGATCCGGCACCACAAGATCTCGGTGACGTCGCCGTTCGACGACTGGGCCGAGCCCGCCTTCGGCGTGGCCTCGCAGCTGTACGCGTGCCCGAACCATGAGGGCGTGCAGCGCCTGGTCCGCGGCAACACGATGACGCCGACGTTCACCCGCGGGCCCGGCGAGGCGCTCGGCGTGTTCACCCTGGAGTGCGCGATGGACGAGCTGGCCGGCGAGCTCGGCATCGACCCCATCGAGCTGCGGCTGCGCAACATCGCCAACGTCGATCCGGGCACCGGCCACCCGTGGTCCAGCCACGGGCTGCGGGAATGCATCGAGCGCGGGGCCCGGCGCTTCGGCTGGGAGGGACGTGACCCGCGGCCGCGCTCGCAGCGCGACGGCGACTGGCTGATCGGGACCGGGATGGCGCTGGCGGGCTACCCGGTGGCGTTCTTCATGCATACCCAGCGGGCCCGGGCGCGCGTGTACGCGGACGGCACCGCGGTCATGCAGACCGCCACCCAGGAATTCGGCACCGGGATGGCCACGGTGATGACCCAGGTGGCGGCCGACGGGCTGGGCGTCGACCTGGGCCAGGTGCGGTTCGAGTTCGGCGACACCGACCTGCCGACCTCCGGCTCGCCGGTGGGCTCGAACGGGGCGATGATGGTCGGCGCCGCGGTGCACAACGCGGCGGTCGCGCTGCGCGGCCAGCTGATCGCGCTGGCGGTCGGCGACGCCGGCTCCCCGCTGCACGACGCCGACCCGGCCCGCGTGGTGGTGAACGGCGGCCTGATGACGCTGGCCGGCGACGTCGGCACCGGAGAGACCTACGGCAGCCTGATGCGGCGGCACTTCATGAACGACGCCGAGGCCATCGGCAGCTGGGACCCTCCGCCACCGGACACCCCGTACGGGCTGCTGACGTTCGGCGCTCAGTTCGCCCGGGTGGCGGTCGACGCCGACCTGGGGCTGGTCCGGGTCCGGAACCTGACCGGCGCCTTCGCCCCCGGCCGGGTCCTCAACCCGAGGACCGCCCGCAGCCAGCTGATGGGCGGCATGCTCTGGGGCATGAGCCAGGCGCTGCTCGAGGCCAGCCGGATGGACGCCAACCTGGGCCGGTGGGCCAACACCAGCCTGGGCGACTACCTGGTCCCGGTCAACGCGGACGCGCCGGACGTGGACGTCGAGCTGATCGAGGTCCACGACGCCGTGAGCCCGCTGGGCGTCAAGGGCGTCGGCGAGATCGGGCAGGTCGGCTCGGGCGCGGCCGTCGCGAACGCGGTCTATCACGCCACCGGCTACCGGCCAAGGGAGCTGCCGGTCAGCGTCGAGCACCTCCTGGCCTGGCGGCCTTGCTGACGTTTTCGTCAGCACGAGTGATAGCCTGTGTTCTCCCTGGGAGAACACGGCGAGAGGACGCGCGAGGTGCCTGGCGACCCGAAGCTCGCCGTCGTCGAGGCCGTCCGCGCGGCGATCGTGCGCGGCGAGTACGCGCCGAACCAGCGGCTGATCGAGACCGACCTGTGCGAGCGCTTCGCCACCACGCGGTTCATCGCACGGGCCGCGCTGCAGGAACTGTCCGCCCGCGGCCTCGTTGAGTTCCTGCCCAACCGCGGCGCCCGGGTCCGCAACATCTCGCTGGACGAGGCCATCGAGATCACCGAGATCCGCAGGCTGCTCGAGGGCCACGCGGCGTACCGGGCCGCCGAGCGCGTCACCGACGCCCAGGCCGCGCAGCTGCGCGCGGTCATCGCGGACATGCAGGCCGCCGTGGACCGGTCCGACCTGCTGCGCTACATCGACCTGAACACCCAGCTGCACGGCACCATCCGGGACATCTCCGGGCACCAGGTCTCGGCCCGGATGCTGATGCAGCTGCACGACCAGATGGTGCGCCATCACTTCATCCTCGCGCTCGGCGGGAACCGGCCCGCCGTCTCGCTGCCGCAGCACGAGGCGATCGTGATGGCCATCACCGCCCGCGACCCGCGGAGCGCGCAGCGGGCCATGCACGAGCACCTGCAGAGCGTGATCGAGGCCCTGCAGCAGCTGGCGATGGCGGGCGTCCCCGTCTAGACCGGACAGGACCCGAGCGTGGCCATCGGACGAAGACGCCGCCTCAGCGGGCTGCTGACGGCGGCCGTCGTCA
This sequence comes from Streptosporangiaceae bacterium, assembly GCA_030050125.1. Next base: position 3,140 of record JASIJN010000199.1, read on the forward strand.
TGAGCGCGGCCGTTGCCGCGTGCGGGGGCGGCCCGGCGAACACCGTGCCCCGGTATGAGGTGCTCGCCCGCTCCATTGCGGGCCTGGGCGAGATCATCACCGACGGCAACGGCTTCACGCTGTACATGTACGCCCCCGATCACCGCGGGCCCTCGCAGTGCAGCGCGCTCTGCGCGCGGCAGTGGCCGCCGCTGGTCCTGCCGCGCGGGGTCACCCGCCCGGAGGCCGGCCAGGGGGTCCGGGCGTCCCTGCTCGGGACGGTACGGCGCGCCGACGGTCAGCTGCAGGAGACCTACGGCGGGTGGCCGCTCTACCTGTGGATCGGCGACACCGGCCCGGGCCAGGCCACCGGCCAGGGCGACGACATGGGCCTGTGGTACGTGCTGTCGGTGACCGGCGCCGTGGACCGGGGCACGCCGCGCGGATAGCGCCCGGCCAGCGCCGGCCGGGTCACGGGGTGCCGGGCGGGGTCACCGTGAAGTCGACCGTGACTCGCCCGGCGCGGCGGAACGTGAGGGTCACCGGCACCGTCGCGCCCACCTGGAGCGCGCCGGGAGCGATCAGCACGATGTCGGCCCCGAGCGGGCTCAGGCTGGTCGTGCTCCGCGCCGGGATGGCCAGCGCGGACAGCGTGCTCCCGGGGCCGAGCGGCCCGGTGCCGCGCCGGGCCAGCACAACCCG
>JASIJN010000200.1 GCA_030050125.1 Streptosporangiaceae bacterium
CACGCCGCCCGCCCCGGCGGCGACCGAGGCGAGCGAGTCGGCCGAGACGGCCGAACCGGCCGAAGGGGCGGCCGAGAACGCGGCGGCCAACGGCACTGCCGCGGCGGCCGAGGGCACGTCCGATCAGCCAGCCTCCGAGCTCGCCTGACCCGCGGGTCCCGCCCGGCAACGGCGGGGTCGGCAGGCGGCGCAGGACACGACAGCGAGAAACAGAGATGAGGACATGGACTACAGCGCGGCGGATGTGAAGCGACTGCGTGAGCAGACGGGCGCGGGCATGCTCGACTGCAAGAACGCGCTCGTCGAAGCCCCGAACTACGAGGCCGCGGTGGAGCTGCTGCGCGTCAAGGGCGCGAAGGACGTCACCAAGCGGGCGCAGCGGACGGCGGCCCAGGGCCTGGTCACGGCGGCGCTGGACGGGCACAGCGCGGGCATACTCCTCGAACTCAACTGCGAGACCGACTTTGTCGCGAAGACCGATCTGTTCCAGCAGGTGGCGGCCGACATCGCGCAGGCGGCGCTGGCCGCGTCGGCCACCGACCGGCTGGCCATACTCGGCCTGGAGGTCCGCCCGGGCCAGACCGCGCAGCAACTGATCGAGGAGGCGGGCGCCTCGCTCAAGGAGAAGGTCGAGGTCGGCCGGTTCGCCCGGTTCGAAGGCGGCTATGTCGCCAGTTACCTGCACAAGTCAGACCCGGCGCTGCCGCCGACGCTCGGCGTGCTCGTCCAGCTGGAGTCGGAATCGGCCGACACCGGGCAGGACATCGCGCACCAGGTCGCGGCGATGAGCCCGCGCTGGGTGACCCGCGACGACGTGCCCGACGACGTGGTAGCGACCGAGCGCAGGATCGCCGAGCAGATGACCCGCGAGGAGGGAAAGCCCGAGGCGGCGATCCCCAAGATCGTCGAGGGCCGGGTCAGCGCGTTCCTGAAGGATGTCGTGCTCGTCGAGCAGGCCTCCGTCAAGGAGCCGAAGAAGACGGTCAAGCAGTTGCTGGCCGAGCGCGGCGCCCGCGTGCTCGGCTTTGCCAGGTTCCAGATCGGGCAGGCGGGCTAGGCCAGCGCGGGAGCGAGGTTCGTCGTCCGGGGGAGGAGGGAAGCGCCCATGCAGGATCGAAGCGTGCAGGAGGGCGTCACCCGTCCGGACGACACCACGGTGAACGGCACGGCGGCGGGGGGAGCCTCCGCCGCCGGCCGCGCTTTCGGGAGGAACGCACCGGCCGCTCCCGGCCGGGCGGTCCCGGCCGCCCGGACCGCCGTGGCCAGCGAGATGACTGCGCCCAGCGACACCACGGTCGCCGGGGAGGCCCACCAGAGCTGGCATCGCGTCGTGCTGAAGCTCTCCGGCCAGGCATTCGCCGGCGGCGAGGCGCTAGGGATATCGCCTGACGCGTTGGTGCACATCGCCAAGGAGGTCTCGGCCGCCGCCCGGGACGGCATCCAGGTGGCCGCCGTGGTCGGCGGCGGCAACATGTTTCGCGGCGCGGCGCTGTCCCAGCGTGGGATCGACCGGTCGCGGGCCGACTATATGGGCATGCTTGGCACGGTCATCAACTGCCTGGCCTTGCAGGACATGCTGGAGAAGTTCGGCGTGGAGACCCGGGTGCAGACCGCGATCACCATGGGCCAGGTGGCGGAGCCCTACATACCCCGGCGCGCGATCCGGCACCTGGAGAAGGGCCGGGTGGTGATCTTCGGGGCGGGCCTGGGCGCACCGTTCTTCTCGACCGACACCTGCGCGGCCCAGCGCGCGCTGGAGATCGGGGCCCAGGCGGTGCTCAAGGGCACCCACGTCGACGGCGTTTATGACGCCGATCCCCGGGAGATGCCCGATGCGGTGCGCTTCTACCGGCTCGACTACGGTGAAGTACTCCGGCGCGAGCTAAGGTTCATGGATGCCACGGCGGTTAGCCTGTGCATGGACAACGACTTGCCGATCGTGGTCTTTGACCTGATGCGCGAGGGGAACGTGGTGCGTGCCGTGCACGGCGAGCGGATCGGCACGCTGGTAAGCCGGTTCGCGCGCTGACCGAGGGGCGTGGCATGATTCCCCGGCCGGCGCGCACGATGGGAACACGCGGCACGCAGACAGGGTGCGTGCCGGGACGCCGACCGAGGCACGGGAGCCGACGTGATTGACGATGCCCTCCTCGAAGCCGAGGAGAAGATGGAGAAGGCCGTCGCGGTCGCCAAGGAGGAGTTTGGCGGCATCCGCACCGGCCGTGCGCATCCTTCGATGTTCAACAAGATCACGGCCGAGTACTACGGCACGCAGACGCCGGTCAACCAACTGGCCTCGTTCCATATGCCCGAGCCACGGATGGTCATTATCCAGCCGTTCGACAAGTCGTCGATGGCGGCGATCGAGAAGGCGATCAGGAACAGCGACCTCGGCGTGAACCCGTCGAACGACGGCGTCATCATCCGGGTGATCTTTCCCGAGCTCTCCGAGGAGCGCAGGCGGGAGTTCATCAAGATCGCCCGGCACAAGGCTGAGGACAGCCGGGTCTCGATCCGCAACATCCGCAGGCATGGCAAGGACACGATCGACAAGCTGGTCAAGGGCGGCGAGGCCGGAGAGGACGACGGCCGGCGGGCAGAGCGGGAACTCGACGACCTCACGCATGTCTACGTCGCCCAGGTCGACGACCTGCTCAGGCACAAGGAAGCCGAGCTTCTCGAGGTATAGCTTGCAACACAACCAGCGGCTCCCACGTGCCTGACGATTCAGGCGGGCAGCTCGCTCAGGGTAAGGCCGACCCTGTGAGCGAGCGCAAGCCGAGCAGGACGGGCCGCAACCTGCCCGTGGCCATCGGCATCGGCGTGGCGCTCGGCGCGATAGTGCTGATCACCTTGTTCACGGTCAAGGCGACGTTCCTCATTTACGTGGGCGCCGTCGTGGCCCTCGCGCTCTGGGAACTGCGGCAGGCGCTGCTCGAACGCGGCATCAGCCTGCCGGTGATACCGCTCGCCCTCGGCTGCGCCGCCATGTTCACGCTGGCCTACTGGTACGGCGGCGAGGCCGCCCTCGCGGCCCTGGCCGTCACCCTCGTGGTGCTCCTGGCCTGGCGGCTGCCCGGCGGCGCCACGGGGTACCTGCGCGACGTCACGGCGAGCGCCTTCACGCTGGCCTACCTGCCGCTGCTTGGCGTCTTCGTTCCGCTGATGCTGTCCGCGCCCGACGGCGCCCGGCGGGTGCTCCTGTTCATCATCATCACGGTCAGCAGCGATATCGGCGGCTATTTCGCCGGGATCCTGATAGGGCGGCATCCGATGGCGCCCGTCATCAGCCCGAAGAAGACCTGGGAGGGTTTCGCGGGGTCGGTCGCGGCCTGTCTAGCAGCCGGCGCGATCGCGCTGCCCCTGCTGCTGCACGCTCACGTCTGGCAGGGTCTCATCCTGGGCGCCGCGGCTGTCGTCGCGGCCACCCTCGGTGACCTCATCGAGTCCATGATCAAGCGGGATCTCGAGATCAAGGACATGGGCACGGTGTTCCCAGGGCATGGCGGTGCCATGGACCGGCTCGACTCGCTGCTTGTCGTGGCCCCGGTGGCCTGGCTCCTGCTCAAGGTCTTCGTGCCGCACGGCCACTGACGGCCACTGAGAGAAGGCGGCCCTAGCCCGGCCGTGCCGCTACGCCTGACCCACGACCCAGCTGCGGCGCTGGGCCGCGAGGTGGGTGACCAGGCTGCCCGGCCCGCGCTCGGCCGCCAGGACCCGCTCCCGGTCGCTGACCGGAACGATCCACAGCCACTTGACCGGCTCGCCCCCGAACGCGAAGCCCGACAGATCGGGCACGTCCGGCCCGAGCAGGCTGCCCGGCTTGTCGAGCAGCAGCACCGCCTCGTTGCCGCCGCCGAGTGGGAACGTAGCGGGCTCGTGGTACCAGGGGATGCAGTGCCCTCCGCCCAGCCAGGTCATCTCGCGCCACGGGTACTGGGCCAGCCACAGGAAGATCCGGGCTGCCTCGGTGCTCGGCATCGTGGTCGCGATGGCCAGCTCGATTCGCGCGGCCCCGTCCGCGAGGTCGCCCATCTGCTCGATCACCGGCATCCGCTGGCAGCTCATCCCGACCGTGGAAAGGACGGTGTAGGGCCGCTGCCCGGCAGGCGGGCGCTCGGACACCCCGACCAGCGGCTGCTTGCCGCCGCCCACGTCCCAGTAACGGCCGCCGGGGCCGAGCCGGACCAGCAGGTGGCCGAGCACCGCCTGCTGGAAGTCGGCCCAGGCGTTCTTGTCCGCCCGCCACCGCCAGAAGTCCTCGGCCTGCGCCGCCCGCGGGGCCAGCCCTTCCATCGCGTCATCGAGGGACCATCCGAACGGCGTCTGCCCGATCACGTCCCGGCAGTATCCCGGCAATCCCCGGGACATGTCGCACCAGCCGGGCAGGACCGCCAGCAGCCCGCCGTACTCGAGGATCACCACGCCGTCGCCCTCCTCGAGCCACAGCGCCCGCAGCGCGTCGGGCTCGAGCATCGGCCGGCCGTCGGGATGCTTGGTGTGCGCCGCGGGCATCAGCGGGGCGTGCCCGGCGTTCAGCTTCGCCAGGTCCGCCGCGGCCGGGGCCGGCACGTGGTTGGCGATCCAGGTGGCCCCGACCGGCCCGGCCGCGGAGTGCAGGTAGGCGGCCGAGGCGGCCCCGTCGTACTCGACGATCACCCGCCGGCTCGCGTACGGACTCTCGCTGTCGAGCAGGATCCGAGGCTGCTCGGGAGTTGCGGTTATGCTGGGTGAGCTACCCCCTCGGCGCAGTGTCGGCATGATACGAAATCTACCGACTTACCGCAGGTCAGCGGGGTCAATACCGGAAGATCGTTACCGGTTTGCCGCTGCGCCGGGCCTGCAGAGAAACGGAGCGTCAGCGTGCGCGTCCAGCAGCTCGCGCTGACCAGGCCTGGGCAGGCCGGCCGGGCCCGCCCGCCGCTGCACCTCGCGGACCTGGATCCGGCGGAACGCCGGGCCGAGGCCGAGCGGCTCGGCCAGCAGCGTTTCCGCGCTGACCAGCTGTCCCGGCACTATTTCGCCCGGCTGACCGACGATCCCGGCGACATGACCGACGTCCCCGCCTCGGCCCGGGCGGCGCTGGCCGAGGCGCTGCTGCCGCGGCTGCTTACCGCCGAGCGGGAACTCAGCTGCGACGGGGGCCAGACCAGGAAGACGCTCTGGCGGGCGTCCGGCGGCGCCTATGTCGAGTCGGTGCTCATGCGTTACCCCGGCCGGGTCACGATGTGCGTGTCGTCGCAGGCAGGATGCGGGATGGCCTGCCCGTTCTGCGCCACAGGCCAGGCGGGGCTGAGCCGCAGCCTGTCGGCGGCCGAGATCGTGGCTCAGGTGGTGGCGGGGGCCAGGGCCCTGGCCCGCGGCGAGGTGCCCGGCGGGCCCGGGCGGGTCTCGAACGTCGTGTTCATGGGCATGGGCGAGCCCCTGGCCAACTACGCGAAGGTGCTGACGGCAGTGCGGCGGCTTACCGACCCGGTGCCGGACGGGCTCGGCATCTCCCGGCGCGCGGTCACGGTCTCCACCGTGGGCCTGGTGCCCGCGATCGGCAGGCTGGCCGGGGAGGGGCTGCCGGTCCGGCTCGCGGTCTCGCTGCACGCGCCGGACGACGACCTGCGCGACGAACTGGTGCCGGTCAACCGGCGCTGGAAGGTCGCCGAGGTGCTGGAGGCCGCGTGGGGGTACGCGGAAGCGACCGGCCGCCGGGTGTCCATCGAGTACGCGCTGATCCGGGACGTCAACGACCAGGCCTGGCGGGCCGACGCGCTGGCCGGCCTGCTCGCCGGGCACCTGGCACACGTAAACCTGATCCCGCTCAACCCGACGCCGGGATCGAAGTGGACGGCGTCGGAGCCCGGCGTGATGCGGGAGTTCGAGGACCGGCTGGCCCGGCGAGGAATCCCGGTGACCGTGCGCGACACCCGGGGAAGGGAGATCGACGGCGCCTGCGGCCAGCTGGCCGCCTCCGGCCCGGCGGGTGCGGGCACCGCCGCCGGCGGGTAGCCTC
>JASIJN010000201.1 GCA_030050125.1 Streptosporangiaceae bacterium
CGAGGTCGCGCCCGGGCACTTCTCGCACGGCCGGGCCATCCGCCGCGCCCCCACTCAGGTGCGCCGCACGCTCCACTCGCTGGCGTTCATCGAGGGCTGGGCGCACTACGCCGAGGAACTGTGCGTCGAGGAGGGGTTCTGCGCCGACGATCCCAGGTTCGCGGTCGGCATCTGGCTCGCCGCGCTGGTCCGGGTCACCCGGCTGGCCTGCGCGATCGGCGTGCACGCGGCCGGGATGACGGTGGCCGAGGGCGCGCGCCGGTTCGAGGCGGATACCCACCTGGTCGGCCCGGCCGCGCTGGCCGAGGCCCGCCGGGCCACCTTCGACCCGGCCTACGGCCGCTACACCTGGGGCAAGCTGGAGATCATGAGCCTGCGCGAGCGGGCTCGGAAGGAGTGGGGCGCGAATTTCTCGCTGCGGCGGTTCCACGCGGCCATGTTCGACCTGGGCTCCCCGGTGCTCGGCCTGCTCGGCACCGCCGTGGACCGGGGCTGACCGCCCCCTCATCCCCCGGCACCGCGGCGGATCCCGGCCGGCCGGCCGCGGCCCGGCGGGCATACCATGGCAGCGCCGGAACAGACGCGAGGACAGGGGATCATGCGGGACGAGGAGGCTCGGCCGGCCGTCTTTGGCCGACGGCCGCCGGCCCGGCGGCTGTGGGCCGCGGTCAGGGCGGTCGCGGCCGCGTGCGTGCTGGTCCTCGGCGGCGCGGCCCTGGCCGGCTGCGCCCAGAAGGCGGCGGCCGCGGCGACCATACAGCTCGGGACGGCTTACGTGGAGGTGCCGAGTTCTGGCAGCACGACCGCGGCCTACCTGGTGATCCGGAACAACGGCCCAGCCGACCGGCTGATGTCGGCGCGGACCAGCGTGGGGGGCCGGGTGACCTTCCGCGAGCCGGTCCGGGCCGGCAGCACCGTGATGAAGACGGTGCCGGACATCGACATCCCCGGCGATTCCCTGCTGCGCCTGTCCCCCGACGGCTTCCACCTGCTGATCACCGACGCCGGCCCGATGAAGGGCGGCACCCAGATCATGCTCACTCTGGTCTTCGCCAGGGGCGGGACCATGTCGGTCGCGGCGGAGGTCACCAACCCGGAAAGCGGCGGCGCCAGCTATTTCCTCAACTGACCGGCCGCGAGTGCCCGGCACAAACACAAACTTGCTGTCCGCCGCGTCGAGATATATCGTCTTGCTAACGCAGACGGAGGCTCACATGGCGACAGGACCAGACCTTCGCATCGGGGATGCCGAGCGCGAGGCCGCGGCGGCGGAACTCCGCGAGCACTACGCCCAGGGCAGGCTGACCCTGGAAGAGTTCAACCAGCGCGTCGACGCGGCGTTCAAGGCGACCACACAGCGCGATCTGAACCTGATCACCAGCGACCTTCCGCACGCCACCGCGCCTTCGGCGCCGCTGCCGGTGGCGGGCGCGGGCGGCTACGGCCGGGACCGCGCCGGGCAGGACGGCCATTGGGGCTCCGGCCGCCGGGCCAGGTATGGCGTGTTCCCGTTGATCATCGCCGCGATCGGCGCCTGGCTGGTGCTGTTCGACCTGAACCTGCGGATGTTCCCGTGGCCGGGCAAGCTGGCGGTCTTCCTGGCGATCTTCGCCGCGATCCGCGGGCTGCTGCGGCGGCTGTTCGGGTTGGGCCGGGGCGGGGTGTACCGCGGCTGCGGGCGCGGCCGGGCCGGCAGGCGCTTCTAGGCTCGGACGCCTGTCGCCTCGCCCTTCGTAGCTCACCCGTGATCCCTGACCGCATTCGCCTGTGATCAGCCGCGGGCCGGCACCCTGAGCGGGACGACCAGGTAGCGGAACGCGGGCGCCGGGCGCGCCGGGTCCAGCCCCTCGTCCCCGGCCCAGGTGATCAGCGCGGGCTTGGCCGGGCTGCTGAACTCGAGCCTGATCTGCCCTGGGTCGGCCTGCGCCGTGGCCTCGTCCTCGCGCGCCGCGGACGGCGGGTCGGTCGCCCCGGCCGCGGCGGTGGCCAGGCCGTCCAGCAGGTAGTGCGGGCTGAACGAGATGATCCGCTCGTCTCCCTCGAACGCGGCGGGCACGGTCTCCGTCGCCCTGGCCCGCCCGTCGGTCTGGGCCTCGATCACGACCTTCCCCGAGTCGAACGCCAGCCGCACCGGGGTGGCCCGCTCCGCGACCAGCGACACCCTCCGCACCGCCTCGGTGAACGGGCCGGCGGGCAGCATCGCGCGAGAGCCGAACTCGGCCGGGAACCTGGACCGGTACTTGATGAACTCGCCGCCGATCAGCCGGGCGGTCAGCCTGCGGTCGCCGCCCTCGAAGCTGATCACCCCGTCGGCTGGCCGCGGGTCTCTCGGCGACGCCGCGACGGCAGACGCCCCGGTCTCCGGGTCGCCGGTGCCGAACGCCACCGTGACCGCCCCCCCGGCCGCCATGGTCCGCCCCACATCGGCCAGCGTCCTGGCCGGAACCATGGCGGCCGCCCTGATTCTCGGAACCGCCGGGTCCCAGCGCACGTCCTTGACCGCCATCCGGTACCGGTCCGTGGCGGCCAGGGTCATTGTCTCGCCGTCGATGTCCAGGCAGACCGCGGTCAGCATGGGCAGCGTGTCGTCCCGGCTGGCCGCCGGGACGACCTGCGCGGCCGCCACGGCCAGGACGCGCCCGTCCACGACGCCCGCGGCCGGCGGCAGTTCCGGCAGCACCGGGTACTCCTCCACGGGCAGCGAGACCAGCCCGAACTCGGCGCTTCCGCAGGTCAGGCTGACCAGGTCGGCCTCGCTCACGACCTCGACGTCCAGGGCGGGAAGGCTGCGGGTGATGTCCGCGAGCAGGCGGCCGGGGACCAGGGCGGTCCCCGGCTCCTTCACGTCCGCCTCAATCCGCACCCGGGCGGAGATCTCGTAGTCGAAGCAGGACAGCGTCAGCCCGTCGTCCTCCGCCTCCAGCATGAGGCCGGTCAGCACCGGCACCACCGGGCGCGACGACAACGCGCGCGCCACCCAGGCCACCGCCTCGCCCAGCACCTCGCGCCCGACCCTGAATCTCATGGCCACCGCCTCCAGCCGCCTGCTTGGACCGATCCTGGCACGGGCTGCCGACAATTCAGGGCCGCTCGTGCGGGCTTGCCGGGATCAGGCGTCGTGCACGCTCGCCCGGCTCAGATCAGGCCAGGCGGCGCCGACTCCAGCGTGGCCTCGATGGCCCGGGCCAGGGCCCGGGCCGACTCGGCGGTCAGCTCGACCGCGACCCGGGCGGATGGCCCGTTCGCCGGGTTGAGGAAATCGATGTTCAGCGTATGCTCGGCCGGGGCGTGCTGCGGGTGGTCGAGGTACACGGTCGCGTCGGTGAGCGTGAACCAGCCCTGCGCGCCCTTGCCGCTGCCGGCTACCTCAATCTTCTCGGTCAGATACGTGCACATGTCGGCAGCCTCCTCATCCGGCCAGGTAGCGGCCGAAGAAATCCCAGATCTTTTGCCAGCCGTCGTTGGCCGCCTCCACCCGGTAGGCCGGGCGGTCCACCGAGAAGAACGCGTGCCCGGCGCCCTCGTAGCTGTGGAACTCGTGCTCCTTGCCGGCCTCGGTCAGGATCTTGTCCAGCTCGTCGACCTGTTCCGGCGACGGGTACTGGTCGTCCGCGCCGAACAGCCCGAGCAGCGGGCAGGACAGGCTGGGGGCGAGGTGCGCGATCGGCCCGACCTTCAGCGGCATCCCCTCGGGCGGCGTTCCGACCACGAAGGCGCCGTAGCAGTCGACGGCCGCCT
>JASIJN010000202.1 GCA_030050125.1 Streptosporangiaceae bacterium
ATCTGCGCCTTCGGCCGGCTCGGCTACTACTTCGGTGCCGAGCGGTACGGCTACGAGCCGGACATCATCACCTTCGCCAAGGGCGTCACCTCGGGCTACTCCCCGCTGGGCGGGATGCTGGTCAGCGACCGGCTGATGGAGCCGTTCACCGAGGGCACCGCGACCTTCCTGCACGGGGTCACGTTCGCCGGCCACCCGGTCTCCTGCGCGGTCGCACTGGCCAACCTGGACGTGTTCGAGAAGGAGGACCTGCTCGGCAACGTCCGCGCCAACGAGGCGGGATTCCGGGCCACGCTGGAGCGGCTCTACGACCTGCCGATCGTCGGCGACATCCGCGGCGCCGGCTACTTCTACGGGATCGAACTGGTCAAGGACAAGGCCACCCGCGAGACGTTCAGCGCCGAGGAGTCCGAGCGGCTGCTGCGCGGCTTCCTGTCCTACGCCCTGTTCGACGCCGGCCTGATCTGCCGCGCCGACGACCGCGGCGACCCGGTGGTCCAGTTGTCGCCGCCGCTGACCTGCACCCAGGAACATTTCGACGAGATGGAGCAGATCCTGCGCAGCGTGCTGACGCAGGCGTGGTCGCGCCTGTGACCTGCTGTTTCACGACTCCCGGGCCACCGCCGTAGAAGTTATGAATTCGTAACCACATGACGGTGGCCGGATCGGTGCCTCGGACGTGTCTTATATGACGGGCGCGGGGTGCTACCGACGTACGGGGAGGTTCGATGTCCAGCAGGCAGGACTGGAGCGCACTGGCCAGCCAGAACGAGCGGGTCGTGGCCGCCGCCGCCGTCCGGCAGGCTCCCGAGCCGCAGCGCACAGCCCGGGCTTCCCGGCTATGCCCCCAGGTCAGGGGTCGGCTGCGGTTGCGCAAGCGCGCTGAGCGGACAGGTACCGCAGCACGTGCGTGACCGCCTGCCCCGCAGGCACCCGCTCCTTCTCTCCGGTGCCGCGGCTGGTGATCTCGACCAGCCCGTCGGCTAGATCGCGGCTGCCGACGCTGATCCGGCACGGGATCCCCACCAGCTCGGCGTCCCGGAACTTCACGCCCGGGCGCTCGTCCCGGTCGTCGATCAGCGCGTCCACCCCCGCTGCCTGCAGCTCGGCGTAGATGGTCTCCGCCGCGCTGACCACCGCCTGATCCTTCGGCGACAGCAGCAGCACGGTGGCCTCGGCCGGCGCCACGGCCACCGGCCAGGTCAGGCCCTTCTCGTCGTGGTGCACCTCGGCGATGATCGCCATGGCCCGCTCCACGCCGATCCCGTAGGAGCCCATGACCGGGAAGACGCTCTGGCCGTCGGGGCCGAGCACGGCGACGCCGAGCGCGGTCGTGTACTTGCGGCCGAGCTTGAAGATGTGCCCGGCCTCGATCGCGCGGATGATCTCCAGCGGAGCGCCGTCACGCGGGCACGGCTCGCCCGCGGTCACCTCGCGCAGGTCCGCCCACCGGCCGACCGCGATGTCCCTGGCCACGTCCACGCCGGTGAGGTGCACGCCGTCGACGTTCGCGCCGGTGGTCATGTTCCGCCGGCCCCGCAGGGCCAGGTCGGCGACGATCGGCAGGTCGTTGACCCCGACCGCGCCGAGGCTGCCCGGCGACGCGCCGAGCACCTCGCGGATCTCGTCGGCCTGAGCGGGCCGGACGTCGCCCACGCCGGTGGCGTCGGCCAGCTTCTGCTCCGCCAGCGCGTGATCGCCGCGCAGCAGGACCAGGGCGGGCTCGCCGTCGATGACGTAGACCAGCGTCTTGATCTGGCGGTCGGCAGGCTTGCCGTACTGCCTGGCCAGGTCCTCGATCGTGCGCACGCCCGGGGTGGGCAGCCGCTCCGGCGCGGCCGGGCCGGGCTCGTCCTCGATCGCCGGCAGCGCCGAGGTCGCCTTTTCCAGGTTGGCCGCGTAGTCGCCGGCCGGACAGGCGGCGACCAGGTCCTCGCCCGCCTCCGCCGGGCACATGAACTCGACCGAGTCTGTGCCGCCCATCGTCCCGCTCGATGCCTCGGCGGGTATGGCCGGGATGCCGAGCCGGGCGAAGATCCGCTCGTACGCGCTCCTGTGAGCCTCGAACGAGGCATCCAGCCCGGCCTCGTCCACGTCGAAGCTGTAGGAGTCCTTCATCGTGAACTCCCGCACCCGCAGCAGCCCGCTCCTCGGCCGCGGTTCGTCCCGGAACTTGGTCTGGATCTGGTACCACATCTGCGGCAGCTGGCGGTAGGACGACAGCTCGGTCGCGAGGTAGGCGAACGTCTCCTCGTTGGTCATGGCCAGGACCACCTCCGCGCCCTTGCGGTCGGTGAGCCGGAAGATCTCCTCACCCATCACCGCGAGCCGGCCGGTCTTCTCCCAGATCCAGGCGGGCTGCAGGCACGGCACCAGGAACTCCTGCGCGCCTATCCGGTCCATTTCCTCCCGGATCACGTTGATGATCTTGGCGCGGACCCGCACGCCCATCGGCAGCAGGCTGTAGTGCCCGGCCATGAGCTGCCGGATGAACCCGGCGCGCAGCAAAAGCCGGTGGCTCGCCGCTCCGGCGTCCGCCGGGTCCTCACGCAGCGTGGGTATGTGAAGCTGTGACCAGCGCATGCCTGTCAGCGTCCCCTGCCGTGTCGCAAACTTGAGGCGTCGGCCAGAAGATATACCCGCTGCCGCCCCCGCTCCCAATGCCTTTCGGAACGCGCCGCCTCGGGCCAGCCAGGTTACGTCCCGGGCGGCTGGTATTCCGCGTTCCGGTCGACGGTCAGGTAGATATCCATCCCGAGCGGACGGCGCTGCTCCTCGGCCAGGTGCCCGAGCAGCCCGGCGGTCCTGGCCAGCAGGGCGAACCCGCGCAGCAGCGCGGCTGGCAGGCCCAGGTCGGCCAGGGCCGCCCCGGAGGTGCCAGCCCCGTTGAGCGGCAGGGTGCGGCCGAGCACCTGCGGGTGCACCCGGCCGATCGCCTCGAACAGCCGCAGGTGCGGGCCCCGCAGCCCCTCCTCCTCGGCGATCCGGATCAGGACCGGCGTGCGCGGGTCGGTCACCTTGTGCACCGGATGGCCAAGCCCGGGGACCAGCCGCCGCTCCGCCCGGGCCCGCCGCACCGCGGCCAGCGC
>JASIJN010000203.1 GCA_030050125.1 Streptosporangiaceae bacterium
CCGCTCCCCGGCCACCGCCTCCGGGCGGAACTCGCCCGGCTCCCCCCGGGCCCGGGCCGGGTCCGGGCCCGGCGCGCCGCCCGCCGTCCGGCCGTCGGCGGCGTAGTCGAGCCGCCCGAAGAACAGCGGCGTGTCCGGCAGGTCGATGAGCGCCTGGGCCCGGCGGTACAGGTCGGCCTTCAGGTACTCCTCGGACACCCGGTCACCGCCGAGCGCGCGCAGCGAGAGCACGTTCTCGCGCATGAGCCGCAGGTACTCGCGCGAACGGCGCAGGTGATCCCGCTCGGCCGCAAGGACCGGATCGTCGTCGTCTTCGGAGGGCGGGCCGGGCTGACCCGCCCGCGCCGGGCTGCTGGCCGGGGGCATGACTGTTCCTCCGTGGGATCTCGCACGGCACCGTGACACAAGGGCCAAAGACATTAGCAAAATCGGCCCGGGCCGGTCACCTTAGTTTCCGGCGGCAGGCGGCCCGGCTACCAGGCCCAGTAGAAGCCCGCCACGGTCTTCTCGATGAACCTCAGATAGCGGTGCACCGAGTTCTGGGCATCCAGCGTGACCGCCTCCTGCTCGAGGATGTCTCCTTCCACCCCGTCCCAGGTGGCCCACCAGACGCCAGCGGGCAGCTTGCTGGGATGGAACTCGACGCGCATGTCGAAGTTCTCCATCCGTCCCATGACCGCGCGCCGGTACTCCCGCTCGCTAGGATCCTGCGGGTCTCCCGGGTACTGGTAGGTGGTCCAGTACTCGAGCGTGGAGGTCTCGCCCGCGTCCAGGGTGCGGGCCAGCGTGATGTAGGTGACGAACAGGTCCTCGCTGACCTGGTACAAGTCACCGGTCAGCTCGGTGCAGCCCTGCCCCACCTCGAGTGTCAGCGCCTTGGTGTCGTAAAGGAACGGGATCCGGTCCAGCCCGTCCGCGACGGCCTCGATGACCTGAAGGGTGCGGCTGCGGGCTGGCAGGCCCGCGGCTCCGACCGTGACATGGTCGTGCAGGGACAGCGTCTGATGGCGGCGCGGCCCGATGGACGTGTGCAGTTCCTGCTCTGTCCGCGGCGTCATCGCGCGAGGGCCGGACAGCACGCTGATCGTGCCCGAGCCCTCCCAGAGCCGCCAGAGCCGGTCGGCCTCGGCGTCGGAGAACCCGAACGCGTCGATGAACAGCGACAGCGTGGACCGGCTGAGCAGCCTGCCGGACAGCGCGCGGGAGACGGTGTCCTTGAGCTGATGCGGCAGCACGTCCACGTCGCCGGGCACCCGCGGATAGCTCCACAGCCTGCGGGCCAGCACCTCGGCCACGGCGAGCTGGGTGATCTCGCCCGATCTGGCCCGCACCACGTGCTGCTCCCACAGCCGCCGGTACCCGCCCGGCCGCTGCAGGAGCTCGTGCAGGTAAGCGGATGCGGCCCGGCGGCCGGCCGCTGACGGGGTCTCGCTCACCGATCTGGGTCCTTGCCCTGTGCGAACTAAGTGCGACATCTAGCAGCTACCTTACGGGCATGCCCCGAACGTAGGTGGCTAGCCGGTGATAGGGGGGCGGGCCCGTCGCAACTGCGGCGGGCCCGACATATGTCGGGGACGTGGCGTTACGGTTCAGAACAGGACCGACATGAACGTGCCGGCCTCGGTGAATCCCACTCGCCGGTACGCGGCGCGCGCCGGCAGGTTGAAATCGTTGACGTAGAGGGAGACGACCGGCGCGACCGACTTCAGCGCGGCGGCCACGACCGCGGCCATCCCGCGCGAGGCGTGCCCGCGGCCACGCAGTTCCGGCGGCACCCAGACCCCCTGAACCTGGCAGGCCAGCGGGGTCACCGCGCCGATCTCGGCCTTGAAGATCACCTGGCCGTTCTCGATCCGCGCGTACGAGCGGCCGCCGCGGATCAGCTCGCCCACGCGGGCCCGGTAGGCCGCTCCGCCGTCCGGCCCGACCGGGGACACCCCGACCTCCTCGGTGAACATCGCGATGGACGCGGGCAGCAGGGTCTCCACCTCGTTCGGCCGGACCAGGCGCACCTGCGAATCGGGCGGGACCAGCGGATCGGTGGAGATGGCCATGACCGGCTGCGCCGCCCTGATCTCGCGAGGCCGGCCCCAGTACGGCGACAGCAGCGCCCACAGTTCCTGCACCTGCTCGGCCGGCCCGACGATCGAAGAACAGCGGCGGCCCTGCAGCCTGGCCCGCTCCGCGAACGCGGCCACGGCCCCCGGGGTGGCGGCCACCGGGACGAGGTTGGCGCCGGAGTAGCACAGCGACGTCATCCGCCCCGACTCCAGGTATCCCCACATCTGGGCGCCAAGCCGCCCCGGGTCCACCCCGGCGGCGTGTACCCGCGAGCTGACGAAGACGTTCGTAACCGCATCGCGGTCGCAGATGTCGAGCACCTCGTCCAGATCGCGATCATTCAGCAGGCGCAGCGATGATGACCGCCATGCCCTGGTGCGCAGCACGCTCTCAGGGTATCGGCATCGGGCCGGCCGCCGCTGGAGGGCGTCCCTCGCCGGCCAGGCTCAGCCGTTCGGCGTGGGGTCGGGGACCGCCGGGCAGGTCGCGTTGACCAGGCCTGGATGGTCCGGCAGGGCCCCGGTGGCCAGGTACCGGTTCAGGTAGCCGTCCACGCACTCGTTCGGCGGGTCGGCGAGCGACTGGCCGTGGTTGCCGCCGCCCTCCACCACCACCATCCGGGCGCTGGGCAGCAGCTGGTGCGCCGCCTGCGCGCCAGCGTACGGAGTGGCGGCGTCCAGCGTGCCCTGCAGCATCAAGATCCCGGGCAGCCCGGCACCCTTGATCTGCAGCGGCTTCGCCGGGCCCTTCACCGGCCAGAACGCGCACGCCGCGTTGTACCAGGCGTTGTCCCATGCCTCGAACGGCGCGGTGTCGTAGACCTGCTCGGTCGCGGTCTCCCACGTCGACCAGCTCCGCGGCCAGCTCACGTCGCTGCACTCGACGGCGTTGTAGACCGCGAACTCGTTCTCGTTCTGGGTGCCCTCCTGGTCATACTGGGAGACCATCTGGCTGGTCGAGTGACCGTTCAGGTAGGCGGCCAGCGCGGCGGCCAGGCCAGGCCAGTAGCTGTCGTCGTAGCCGCCGATCAGGAACGTATCGTCGAACTCGTCCGGGCCTATCTCCGGCTGGCCGGACGGGCCGGGGATGGGGTGCGTCTCCAGGTCCGAGCGCGCGGCATACCAGCTGTCGCTGACCTGAGCGGCGGTCGCGCCGAGGTGATACACGCTGTCGTAGGAGGCGATCCAGGCGAAGAACGCCTCGAGCCGGGACTGGAACGCGTAGTCCTGCTCGATGTTGTCGGTCCACCACACGCCCTGCGGTTCGACCGTGCTGTCCAGCACCATGCGCCGCACCCGGTGCGGGAACAGCGTCGCGTACACCTGCCCGATGTAGGTGCCGTACGAGTAGCCGAGGTAGCTGATCTGCTGCTGACCCAGCGCCGCGCGGATCGAGTCCAGGTCGCGGGCGATGTCCTCGGTGGTCATGTACGGCAGCAGCCAGCCGTACTTCTTCTCGCAGTCGGCGGCATACATCTTGGCCCGGTTCTCGTTGGCCTGCTCGTCCGCTGAGCTGACCGGGATGTAGTCGGGCCTCGCCTGGGAGAAGAACGACGGGTCGCAGCTCAGCGACGGCACCGACGCTCCGACGCCCCTGGTGTCGAAGCCGACGATGTCATACTCGGACGCGACCGACGGGTCCAGGCCCTCGGCCACGAAGGCGGCCAGGCCGAGGCCGGAGCCGCCGGGACCGCCCGGATTGACCAGGAGCACGCCCTGCCGCTTGTCGGCCGGCGCGGTGGCCGGCACCTCGGACAGCGCCAGCGTGATCTTCCTGCCCTGCGGGCGGCTGTAGTCCAGCGGGACCTGCAGACTGCCGCACAGCAGCGACGCGCCCTGCGCGGTGCACGGGTGCCAGCTCACCCCGGTCGCCGCGGACCCGCCCGGGGCGTCGGGCGACGTCGCTCCCGATACGCCGGTGCACCCGGCGAGGGCGAAGGCGGCGGCCAGCGCGAGCGGCAGCAGGCGTCTCATGAGGCCATCCTGCCCGATTATGCGGGACCGGCCGGGCGCGGCGATCAGGCCTCCGCCGGCGCGGAGGCTTCCGCGAGCTTCATCGCCTCTTCGATCAGCGTCTCCACGATCTGCGACTCCGGAACGGTCTTGACGACCTTGCCGCGAACGAAGATCTGCCCCTTGCCGTTGCCTGACGCCACGCCCAGATCGGCCTCGCGGGCCTCGCCGGGGCCGTTGACCACGCAGCCCATGACCGCGACGCGCAGCGGCACGTCCATGCCGTCCAGGGCCGCGGTCACCTCGTCGGCCAGCTTGTACACGTCCACCTGGGCCCGGCCTCAGGACGGGCAGGACACGATCTCCAGGCCGCGCTCGCGCATGCCCAGCGACTCCAGGATCGCGATGCCGACCTTGACCTCCTCGACCGGAGGCGCCGACAGCGACACCCGGATCGTGTCGCCGATACCCTCGGCCAGCAGCGCGCCAAACGCCACGGCCGACTTCACCGTGCCCTGGAAGGCCGGCCCGGCCTCGGTGACGCCGAGGTGCAGCGGGTAATCACACTTGCTGGCCAGCAGCCGGTACGCGTTGATCATCACGACCGGGTCGTGGTGCTTCACCGAGATCTTGATGTCGGTGAAGCCGTGTTCCTCGAACAGCGAGCACTCCCAGAGCGCGGACTCGACCAGGGCCTCCGGCGTTGCCTTGCCGTACTTGGCCAGCAGCCGCTTGTCCAGGGAGCCGGCGTTGACGCCGATCCTGATCGGTATCCCGGCGTCCGAGGCGGCCCGCGCGATCTCGCCGACCTTGTCGTCGAACGTCTTGATGTTGCCCGGGTTGACCCGCACCGCGGCACAGCCCGCGTCGATCGCCGCGAAGACGTACTTGGGCTGGAAGTGGATGTCGGCGATCACCGGGATCTGCGACTTGCGGGCGATCTCCGGCAGCGCTTCGGCGTCGTCCTGGGAGGGGACGGCGACCCGGACGATCTGGCACCCGGCCGCCGTGAGCTCGGCGATCTGCTGAAGCGTGGCGTTCACGTCCGCGGTGAGGGTCGTGGTCATCGACTGCACCGACACCGGGGCCCCGCCACCGACTGGCACGGCATGCTTGCCCTTGCCCACCAGCAGCTGCCGGGACGCCCGCCGCTGGGCCAGAGGCTCGGAGGGCACGGAAGGCAAACCAAGATCAACAGTCATAACGGGAGTCGCCTCACTGAACCAGGTGAACCGGATTGAAGATGTCCGCCGCCATTAGTAGCACGCCAAGCCCGATCAGCAGCGCGAACACCCCCACGCTGACGGGTATCAGCCGCTGCAGGTCGACCAGGCCGGGATCGGGCTTGCCGCGGAGCCGGGCCAGCCAGGCCCGGACCCGCTCGTAGAAGATGACCGCCAGGTGCCCGCCGTCCAGGGGCAGCAGCGGGAGCAGGTTGAACGCGCCGATGAAGATGTTGATCGAGATGACGATCAGCAGCAGGTCGGAGGCCGAGTAGGCCCAGCCACCACCGGACGCCACCGCCTGGCCGGCGATGTCGGCCGCGCCGACCATGCTGCTCACGTTGCCCGCCGGGGTCTTGGCCCGGTCCTTGGCGAACAGGTCGGGCAGCGCCGCGGGCAGCTTCGCGAGCGCGGACACCGACCCGGTCAGCACCTGGCCGAAGCCCGAGCCCGCGAACGCCACCGCGCCGATCGGGCCCGAACGCTGGAAGACCACCGCGTCGCCGATGCCCAGGTAAGAGCCCTTCCGGCCGGGGACGGTGGCCGGCGTGGCATAGATGGTCAGACGGCGCCCGTCCCTCAGCAGCGTGACCGGCACCCGGACCCCGGCCGGCTGGTCGCGGATGGCCGTCCCGAGCTGTGTCCAGTTATGCACCGGCTTTCCGGCGAACGCGACGATCTTGTCGCCGGACTTGATCCCCGCCGTGAGGGCCGGGGCCGCGCCCAGGTTGTTCTTGCACGAGCCCTGGTTGAAGGCCGACAGGCTGGCCGGCACGCACGGGCTCACCGAGCCGATCGTCGTGGTGTTGTTGTTCGGTTGCCCGATCCCCATCGCGAGGATGAGCAGCAGCACGAACGCCAGCGCGAAGTGCATGAACGAGCCAGCCACCATGACAATCGCGCGCTGCCAGGCCGGCTTGTTGCGCATCGAGCGCGGCTCGTCCCTGGGGTCGACCTCGTCCAGGGTGGTCATCCCGGTGATCCGGACGAACGCGCCGAACGGCAGCGCCTTGATCCCGTACTCGGTCTCGCCACGCCTCGTGGACCAGATCGTCTGCCCGAAACCGATGAAGAACTGGGTGACCTTCATGCCGAACTTCTTGGCGGTCAGGAAGTGCCCGGCCTCGTGCAGGATGACCGAGATGAGAATGGCCACGATGAAGATGACCACCCCGAGCAGGAAGCTCATCCTGCCGTGTCTCCCTCCCGCGAAACGGCCACAGGCTAGCGACGATCTCCGGTGCCGGTCAGCTCGCGCGCCCGTTCCCGCGCCCAGCCGTCCGCGGCGAGTACCTCCTCCAGAGTAACGACGGCCTGGCCCGAACCGTCATGCTCCGAGACTACCCGGGCCACCGTATCGATGATCCCGGGGAAACGGAGCCGGCCCGCCAGGAAGGCGTCGACGCAGACCTCGTTGGCGGCGTTGTATACCGCCGGAGCCGTGCCGCCCGCGGTACCCACCTCGCGGGCCAGGGTCACGGCAGGAAAGGCATGCTCGTCGAGCGGCTCGAACGTCCAGGTGTGCGGCTTGGTCCAGTCCACCGGGCTGGCCGCGTCCGGGACCCGGTCCGGCCAGGCCAGGGCCAGCGCGATCGGGATCCGCATGTCCGGCGGGCTGGCCTGGGCGATCGTCGAGCCGTCGGCGAACTCAACCATGGAGTGGATCACCGATTGCCGGTGCACCACCACCTCTATGGCCTCGAAACCGATGCCGAACAGCAAGTGGGCCTCGATCAGCTCCAGGCCCTTGTTCACCAGGGTGGCGGAGTTCACCGTGATCACCGGGCCCATGCTCCAGGTCGGGTGGGCGAGGGCCTGCTCGGGCGTGACGTCCTCGAGCTCGTCCCGGCCGCGGTGCAGGAACGGGCCGCCGCTCGCGGTCACCACCAGGCGCCGCACCTCCTCGGCCCGGCCTCCGCGCAGGCACTGGGCCAGCGCCGAGTGCTCGGAGTCCACCGGGACGATCTGGCCCGGCGCGGCCCGCTCCGCGACCAGCGGGCCGCCCATGATCAGCGACTCCTTGTTCGCCAGGGCGAGCACCCGCCCGGCGTCGATCGCCGCCAGCGTCGCGGCCAGGCCGACCGCGCCGGTCACCCCGTTGAGCACGACGTCGCTGGGCCAGGCCGCCACCTCGGCGATCGCATCGGGCCCGGCCAGGATCTTGGGCGGCTGAGCCCGGTCCGAGCCTTCCGCCACGGCGCGCGCGGTCTCGGCCTGGATGGCCCGGCGCAGCTCGTCGACGTGCGCCTCGCCGGCCACCGCGACCACCTCGGCCCCGAACTCGACCGCCTGACGGGCCAGCAGCGCGGCGCTGCCCCCGCCCGCCGCCAGCCCGGCGACCCGGAACCGGTCCGGGTTGCGGCGGATGATGTCGGCCGCCTGGGTCCCGATCGAACCGGTCGACCCGAGCACGACCACGTCTTTTGGCGTGTCGCGGGGGGGCTGGCGCGTGAACTCCATATCAGCATTGTTCCCCACGGACCGGCCCTTCTCTCCTTGGGCCGCCGAACCCTCGGCCATCCCGCCACCCCGCAACCACACCCGCCCCTGGCTCACCACCCGCCCCCCGCCCCAGGCTCACCACCCGCCCCCCGCCCCACCACCCGCGCCCCTTGCCCACCACGTCGGCCCCCCTCGTCTGACCACGCCCGCCCTCGGCCGACCGACCACG
>JASIJN010000204.1 GCA_030050125.1 Streptosporangiaceae bacterium
TGCCCGGTTCGCGGCCGCGGGCGCACGGCAGGTGCTCGACGTGGGCGGCGGCGCCGGCCAGCTGGCCCGCCTGATGCCCGGCCTGTCGATGCGCTGCCTCCTGGTCGATCTCTCGCCCACCATGCTGGCCCTGGCGCCGCGCCCGTCGGTGCGCGCCGACGGCGCCCGCCTGCCGGTGGCCGACGGCAGTTTCGACGCGGTGGCCGCGCTGTACACGCTGTACCACTACGAGGACCCGCGCCAGCCGGTGCGGGAGGCCCGGCGCGTGCTGCGGGCCGGCGGGCTGTTCGCGGCGTGCGCCCCGGCCCGCCGCAGCACGCCGGAACTGGCGCACGTCATCCCGGGCTGGGGGGCCAGTTCCACGTTCGACGCGGAGGACGCCCCGGCCATCGTGGGCTCGGTGTTCGCCGGGCCCGGCGACCGGGTGGAGGTGAATTCCTGGGACGGGCCGCTGCGGACGCTGGCCACGCCCGAGGACGCCGTCGTCATGCTGCGCTGTCACGGGATGACCGTGGACGAGGCCGGGCGGGCGGCGGCCGCGCTGGACCTCCCGCTGACCCTCACCATGCGAGGCTGCGTGGTCTACGCGACCAAGGGGTGAGCATCCGCCGGCCGGACATGGCCGTGTCAGCCGGATCCGGGTCGGCCGTCGCTCGCTCAGCCCTGGTCGTCGTAGCGGACCGGGGTGGTGAACCGCGGGTCCTCGTGCCGGCGCCAGTACTGGCTGCGCAGGCTCATGGTCAGCGGCCCGGCCTCGCCGGTGCCGACCGGCTTGCCGTCGATCCTGGTCACCGGCATGATCCCGCCGGCGGTCGAGGTGGCCAGCACCTCGTCGGCCCGGCGCAGGTCGTCGGCGGTCAGCCGGCCCTCCTCGGCCGGGTCGCCGTTCTCGGCGGCGATCTCGATGACCGACCGGCGGGTGATGCCCCGCAGGGTGCCGCTGCCCGGCGTCAGCCACCGCCCGTCCACCCGGGCGAACACGTTGAAGCCCGGTCCCTCGGTGATCGCGCCGGAGGCGTCGCGCAGCACCACCAGGTCGGCGCCGTGGTCGTAGGCGTCCAGCTGGGCCAGGTCCAGGTCGAGCCAGTGATAGTTCTTGATCAGCGGGTCCACGCTCTGCGGCGGGATCCGGGTCACCTCGCTGATCCACATGCTGGCGCCCGCGGCGTGGTCGTCGGGCCGAATGATCCACACGAACGGCACCGCGTAGGCGTAGAACGTGGCCAGGGCGGTGCGCAGGTCGCGGCTCCCGGCCGCGACCCGGCCCCGGGTACAGGTCATCGACACGTACGCGTCGCGCAGGCCGGCCAGGCGGACGCAGCCGTGCAGGATGGCCTCCAGCCCGGCGCGGTCGTGCCCGGGGTCCAGCCGTAGCCGGGCCATGCTGGCGGCAAACCGGTCCAGGTGATCGTCCAGGCGGTAGAACCGCTGGCCCCAGACGTGCACCACGTCGTAGGCGGCGTCCGAGCGGGTGACGCCCAGGTCCAGCACCGAGATCTTCGCGTCCTCGACCGGGCAGTACCGCCCCTCGATCCAGGCGGCCCCCGACGGCCAGGGCGGCATCGTCACGCCACCGAGGATGGCAAGCCGCGCCGGCCTTGGCAAGAGATTTGCCGCGGGTACGCCGGATCCGGCCAGCGCGGGCCCTGCCGGTCCCGCCCGGCCCCCGCCTCAGATCAGGTCGAACGTGTCCGGGTCGGGCCCGGTCCGTTCGTTCCGGTTCAGCGCGGTGATCGCCTCGACGTCCTCGCCGGACAGCTCGAAGTCGAAGATGTCGATGTTTTCCCTGATCCGGGCGGGGGTGACCGACCTGGGGAACGCGATGTCGCCGCGCTCGATGTGCCAGCGCAGGACCACCTGGGCCGGGGTCTTGCCCACCCGGCGGGCGATCGAGTCGATCGTCGGGTCGCCGAGGACCCGCCCCTTCGCCAGCGGCGACCACGCCTCCACGGCGATCTGGTGCTGCCCGCAGAACGCCCGGACCTCGGTCTGGGTCAGGTACGGGTGGACCTCGATCTGGTTCACCGCCGGGGGAACCTCGGCCTCCTCGTGCAGCCGCCGGATGTGGTGCGGCTGGAAGTTCGAGACGCCGATCGAGCGGGCCCGGCCGTCGCGATAGAACTCCTCCAGGGTCCGCCAGGTCGACACGTAGTCGCCGTCGTACCGGGTGGGCAGCGGCCAGTGGATCAGGAACAGGTCGACGTAGTCGGAACCCAGCGCGCCCAGCGTCCGGTCGAACGCCCGGCGGGCATCGTCGGGCCGGTGGCTGGCGTTCTCCAGCTTGCTGGTGACGAACACGCCGGCCCGGTCCACCCCGGCCTCACGGATGGCCTGGCCGACCTCCTTCTCGTTGCCGTACATCTGCGCGGTGTCGACGTGCCGGTAACCGGCCCGCAGGGCGGTGGTCACGGCCTGCGCGGTCTCGGCGGGCGGGACCGTGAACACGCCGAACCCGAACTGCGGGATCGTGCGCCCGTTGTTCAGCAAGATGTCCGGTATCGGCGTCACGGCCGGCCCTCCTCGTCCGCGGCTGGTTCGCAGATCCCTCACGTTACTGATCTGCCGCGCCGGAGCGAACGCCGGCCGCCTCGATGCTGGCAGACTGTAGGGATGTCCGCGCTGCCCCTAACCTCCCGTCCCGCCGTGGCCGAGGCCGCGCCGCACGAGCCGTGCGTGCTGCTGAAGCTCGGCGAGATCGTGCTCAAGGGCAAGAACCGGCAGCAGTTCGAGAGGCTGCTGCACGAGAACATCCGCCGCGCCGTACGCGACCTCGGCGTGGCGGTGCAGCTCTGGCAGCGCGAGGGCGTGATCGTGCTGCTCGCGACCCGGCCGGGGGAGGCCGGGACGATGGAGGCCGCGGCCGACCTGATGGCCGAGCGCATGGGCAACATGATGGGCCTGTCCCGGGTCTGCCGTGCGGTGCGGGTGGCCAAGGACCCGGAGGCGGCCGCCGCGGCCGCGGTGCAGCTGACCGCCGGGTGCAGCGGCACGTTCGCGGTCCGGGCCAGGCGCCGCGACAAGCGCTTCCCGGTCACCTCGTCCCAGCTCGCCACGCTGATCGGCACGCGGATCCAGCAGGCCCACGGCTGCCCGGTCAACCTGTCCCGCCCGGACATCACGGTGTTCGTCGAGGTGGACCAGTCCGAGGTGTTCGTGTTCACCCAGGGGCTGCCGGGCCAGGGCGGGCTGCCGGTGGGCATGAGCGGCCGGTCCCTGGTGCTGATGTCGGGCGGCATCGACTCCCCGGTGGCCGCCTACCGGATGATGCGCCGCGGCCTGCGCTGCTCCTTCCTGCATTTCTCCGGCATGCCGCTGACCGGGCCGGAGTCGGTGTACAAGGCCTACGGCCTGGTGCGCGAGCTGGACAAGTTCCAGGGCGGATCGCGGCTGTTCGTGGTGGCGTTCGGCCGGACCCAGCAGCGGCTGGCCACCGTCGGCGCGGGGCGGCTGCAGATCATGGCCCAGCGGCGGCTGATGCTCAAGACCGGCGAGGCGCTGGCCCGGCGGCTGCACGCCGCGGCCCTGGTCACCGGCGACTCGCTGGGCCAGGTCAGCAGCCAGACGCTGGCCAACATCACCGCGCTGGACGACGCGGTCAGGCTGCCGATCCTGCGCCCGCTCATCGGCCTGGACAAGACCGAGATCATGGCCGAGGCGCGCCGGATCGCCACCCTCCACATCTCCGAGCTGCGCGATCAGGACTGCTGCTCGCTGCTGACCCCGCGTCAGGTCGAGACCCGGGCCCGGATCGAGGACCTGCGCCGGATCGAGGCCCGGCTGGACGCCGACGACCTGGCGGAAGAGCTGGCGGCGGCGGCTCAGGAGCACACGCCGGTTCGCGAGGCCGCCTCCGGCCGATCCTGATTCAGTCCGTAACGCTCAGCCTCGGGGTGGACAAAGGAGCCCGGAGGTGTGCCGGGTCCCGGGGCAGCCACACCGAGCCGGGGGCGCGGTCGGGGGCGCGGCACGGCCTGACCGTCAGCAGGACCCGCAGCACCCCGTGGCCGACCGTCAGGAAGACCCGCACGACGTCGCCGTTGCCCGCGGTCATCAGCCGGTCGTGCCCGCCCGCGCGCCGCGGGTCGGTCCGGCGGTCTCTGACGGCCAGGCGGATGCCGGGCACCCCGTGCTCCCAGATCGCGGCGTCGCCGCCGACGGCCGTCAGCAGGCCGCCGCTGCCCCACAGCGTCGTGGTCCCGGGGATGAGGGCCAGGTCGCCGACGCCGACGCCGATCTGGGGCCAGCCGACGGCGATGCGGATGCGGTTCCAGATGCCGGCCTCGGACAGGTGCAGGATCCAGGTCGCGGGTTCGTCGCCCCCGGTCACCGCCGGGATCCAGATCCCGTGCGCGCCGTCGGTCGCGAAACGCTCCGGCAGCTGAATCGGCCAGGGCGAGACGAACCGCTTCCATTGGATGCCGTTCCAGTGGGCCAGCACCAGGTGCGCGTCGGCCCCGTCCAGCGGGGAGATGCCGGACACCCACACGTTGTCCGGGGAGACCGCGAGGACGTCGTCAAGCTGGGTGCCCGCCAGGGCCGCGTCGGCGGCGGCCACGCGCTCCCAGGCGT
This sequence comes from Streptosporangiaceae bacterium, assembly GCA_030050125.1. The sequence continues at coordinate 4,570 of JASIJN010000204.1, forward strand.
AGCCGTCGTAACGGACCACCGAGCCGCCGTCCGGGCTGACCGTGATGGCCCAGATGTCGTGCCGGGAGACCGCGCTGGCCCGGTAGATCGTCGCGGCGATCCCGGTGGCCCGGATCCAGTTCCGGCCGGTGAAGTGCCAGCCGCCGAGGCCGGGCACGCCGCTGAAGGTGGAGGAGCCGAAGACCCAGACGTCGGCTGGCGCGATCGCGACGACGGAGGTGGTCTGGCCTCCCTGGCTCCAGGTGTTGGCCACGGTCCACGTGCTGCCGTTCCAGCGCAGCGCGTACCCGTCGCCGACCGCCCAGACGTTATCGGGCGACGAGGCGGACGCGGCCACGATGAAGCCGCTGAGCCCGGACGGCAGCGGCCAGGCCTGCCACCGCTTGCCGTCCCAGCGTTCGGCGGTCGGGGTGCTGGTGCCACCGGGATTGGTGCCGCCGAATGCCCACGCGTCGTTCTTGGCCGGGGCGATGACGGCCGTGTACCCGGAGGCGTAGTCGGCCGGCCCGTAGTGCACCGTCGCGGCGATCTGCCATGGAGTGCCGGCCGCCTGGGCCGGCAGGCCCGCGGCCATGGTGGCGACGGCAGCCGAAACCGAGCCGAGGACGACGCCCGCACGGCGGCCTATCTGCATCGCGGTCTCCACGAAGGGAAGGACACGGGAAGAGTCGAGTCGATCAGCGCCACGTTAGATCAGTACAAAACTATAGGAAAACAAAGCCCAAGTTCCCTCCTTAACTCTTGACTTCACAGCGGCCTTCAGGGTTCCCGGGCGACCACGATGTGGCAAGCTCTGCGGCGGAGGTGACCGCGTGCAGATTGGATTGCAGATCCCCGACTACACCTGGCCGGGCGGGCCTGGCATGCTCGGCCGCGACCTGGCCACCGTGGGCCGGACCGCCGACCAGGCCGGCTTCGACTTCATCGCCGTGATGGATCACTTCTTCCAGATCGCGGTGGTCGGACCGGCCGACCACGAGATGCTCGAGGCCTACACCACGCTGGGCTACCTGGCCGGCTGCACGTCCCGGGCCAGGCTGCTGACCCTGGTGACCGGGGCGATCTACCGGCACCCCGGCATCCTGGCCAAGATCGTCACCACCCTGGACGTGCTGTCCGGCGGGCGGGCCTGGCTGGGGATCGGCGCGGCCTGGAACGAGGAGGAGTCGCGCGGCCTCGGCATCGACTTCCCGCCGGTCGCCGAGCGGTTCGAGCGGCTGGAGGAGACGCTGCAGATCTGCCTGCAGATGTGGCGCGGCGACCAGAGCCCGTTCGCCGGCCGCTACTACCAGCTGGAGCGGCCGCTCAACTCGCCGCAGGCCCTGTCCCAGCCGCATCCGCCGATCATGATCGGCGGCGGGGGCGAGCGGAAGACGCTGCGGCTGGTGGCCCGCTACGCCCAGGCGTGCAACCTGTTTCCCGGCCCGGACCTGGCCCGCAAGCTCGACGTGCTGCGCGGCCACTGCGACGCCGAGGGCCGCGACTACGACGAGATCATCAAGACCTGCTACTTCCTGTTCGATGTGGGCGAGCGGGGCGAGCGGGTCGGGCAGGTGGTCGACCAGCTCGGCGCCATGGCCGAGATGGGATTCCAGGCCGCGATCGGCGCGGTGGCGCGGGTCTGGACGGTGACCCCGCTTGAGATCATCGGCAACGAGGTGATCCCGGCCGTCGCCGGCCTATGACCCGGGCACGACCGTGTCCGGGCCCTGGCCCGGGGCCGACGCGGCCCAGCCGGTCCAGCGGGTGACCCGGATGGCGATCACCGGCCCGCCGGGCGGCCGGTCGCGGTACTGCGGGTAGCGCGCGGCCAGCAGCGCTATCGGGGCCGCGATCAGCGCGGGATCCTCCAGGATCGTGGCGGTCCCGTCGGCGCGGGCCCACCACAGGGTGGCCCAGTCGTCGGCGTAATGGTCGGCGATCACGCTGACCTCTGGCCGGCCGCGGATGTTGCGCAGCCGGCGCAGGCCCGCGGTGGTGGTCTTGGGCTTGGCGTCCACGGCGGTGTAGATGCGCTCGCCGTCCACGGCGAAGGTGATCGGGACCAGGTGCGGGCGGCCCGTCTCGGTCACCGTGGCCAGCCTGGCCACGGCGACGCTGGCGAACCGCCGCCGGGTCTCCCGCTCGGTCAGGTTCAGTTCAGCGACCGCGGGCCCGGCCGACGCGGCACATCAAGCACTCCTGGCGCACGAGGCGCAGCGTAGCGCAGCCGCGGCGCCGGGCAGGTGCCGGGTGCGCGACGGACCCCGCGGCGGAGGTGGCAAGATAGCTCCACCTGAGGACGAGGGTGGGTGCGTCGCGGCAAGGGGCCACGATGGCGGAAAGGAGCGGGGCGGCCGGAGATGAGGCATCCGGAGAGCGGCGCGCGGACGGGAGCTGCGGTGTGGCAGCCGTCGCCCGTCCCGCCCGAGTCGGCGCTGCCGCCGGGCCAGCACGAACAGGCGGGCTGGCCGGTCCTGCACTACGGCCCGGTCCCCTCGTTCCACCCGGACACCTGGGACCTGCGCGTGCTCGGTGCCACCGCGACAGGGGCCGAGCACCGGTGGAGCTGGGCCGAGCTGGCCGCCCTGCCGCGCTGCCAGGTGGTGGCGGACTTCCACTGCGTGACCAAGTTCACCGTCCGCGGCATCGCCTGGGAGGGCATTCCGGCGGCCGGGATCCTGCTCGCCGCGCCGCCGGCCGACGCGGTGACCCACGTCATGGTCTGGGCCGACTTCGGGTACAGCGCCAACCTGCGGATCGACGATTTCGCGGCGGACGACACCCTGCTCGCCACCCATCGCGACGGCGCGGAGCTGACCCCGGAGCACGGCCACCCGCTGCGGCTGGTGGTGCCCTCCCGCTACGCCTGGAAGAGCGTCAAGTGGGTCCGCGCCATCGAGTACCTGACCAGGGACCGTCGGGGGTTCTGGGAGGAACGCGGCTACCACAACAGCGCGGACCCGTGGCGCGAGCAGCGGTACTCCTACCAGGAACGGCCGGGCGAGGGCCCGCCGCTCTGAACCGCGGCGGGCGGCAGGCCTAGAAGACGAAGCCCACGTTGATGGTGACCGTGCTGCCCTTGGGTGCCTGGCCGGACGGGTTGGTGCCGGACACCGTGTTGCCGATGCCCTGGTTGACCTGGACCTGGAACCCGGCCGCCTGCAGCGCGGCGGTGGCCGCCTCCACGCTCAGCCCGTCCACGTTGGGGATCGGGACCATCTGCGGGCCGCTCGAGACCTGGACCGTGACGACCTCGCCCTGGGTGATCGGCGTACCAGGGGCCGGCGACTGGCCCACGATGGTCCCGGCCGGCTGGTTGCTGTTGGAGTCGTTCTGCTCCTGCAGCTGGTAGCCGCCCTGCTGCGCTTGCCCCTGGGCGGCCTGGAACTGCTGGCCGACGAAGTTCGGCAGCGGCGGGCCGGCGCTGACCGTGATGCCGACCGGCTTGTCCTGCGGCCAGGAGGTCTCGGCGACGGGGTCGGTGCTGATCACGACGCCGGCGCCGATGGTCGACGACGCGGCGCTCGTCACCTGGCCCGGGGTCAGCCCGGCCTTCCTGAGCGCGGTCTCCGCGGCGGCCTGGGTCAGGCCGGTCACCTGCGGGACGGTGATCATGACCGGGCCGGTGGACTCGATGACGGTCACCAGCGCGCCGCGCTTGGCGCTCGAGCCGATCGCCGGGATCGTCTTGATCACTTCGCCCGCGGCGATGACGTTGTTGTGCTGGCCCGGGCCGAACTGCACGCCGAAGCCGAGGTTCTCCAGCTCGGTGCGCGCGGTGCTGGCCGCCATCGCGCGCACCGGGGGCACGGTCACGTACTGCCCGTCGGTCACCCACCAGGCGATCACGCCGATGATCACCGCCACGCACGCGGTCAGCGCCAGGTAGGCCAGCCTGCGGCTGAACAGCCAGCGGCCCAGCAGCGGCTCGCGGAGCCTGCGGTACCCGGCCTGGCGTCGCATGTCCGGCCCGTCGCCGTCACCGTACGGCAGGCCGCCGTACGGGATGCTGTCGGCGGGCAGGCCGGCCGACGGGACGATCAGGGTGTGGTTCATCCCGTCCCGGGCGGTCGCCTGGCCGTACTCGGCGGCGGGCACCGGGCTGTAGCCGTTGCCCGGCATGGGGCCGTAGCCGCCGCCCGGCATGGGACCGTA
>JASIJN010000205.1 GCA_030050125.1 Streptosporangiaceae bacterium
AGTCCAGGTACCGGCCGTCGGCCGCGCAGGCGGCGAACCCCGGCCCGGTCAGCCCGGCGGCAGCGGCGAGGTCCGCGAGCTCGGCGTCGCTCAGTCCCGGCCCGCCCTCGGGCGGCTGGCCGACGAACAGCGCGTGCGCATACTCGACAAACCGTCCCCCGTCGGCCGCGCAGCCGGATGCCGCGGCCGCGCGGGTCGAGTAGTTCGTCGTCGACGCCTCGTCCAGGAAGTTCATCGGGTGGTAGGCCAGGGTGGCCCGGTTCTCGGCGGCCAGCCGCGCGAGTCCGGTCCCCGAGGACAGCTCGAACCGCCGGCAGAACGGGCACAGGAAGTCGATGAATATGTCCACCAGGACCGGGCCGTGCCCCACGGCAATCCCGTCGCCCGCCGCGGTCGCGCCCGCGGGTACCCGGCTCGGCGCCGCCGCGGTCATGGCTCCTCCGGATGATCTATCGGCATCGACCCACGCTAGCAAGGCCCGCCGGAGGCCGTTGCACCCGGCAGGCGGCGGCTACCCCCCGATATCGTGGACGGGTGGCTTCCCGACTGGTTACCGAACGGCTGGTCCTGCGCCCGTGGCGGGTCGACGATGCTCCCGCCGCCGTGCACGCCTACGGCGACGCCGAGGTCGCGCGCTGGCTGTCGCCGGCGATGGACCAGGTCCGCGACGAGGCGGCGATGCGCCTGGTCCTGCAGCAATGGATCGCCGAGGGTGCCCGGCTGCTGACCCCGGGCGGCCGCTGGGCCATCGAGCTGCGAGAGGACGGCACCCTGGTCGGCGGGGCGACCCTGCTGCCGCTGCCGCCCGACGAGGAGTACGAGATGGGCTGGCAGCTACGGCCGGATGCCTGGGGCCACGGCTACGCCACCGAGACCGGCCTGGCCCTGGCGGAGTGGGGTTTCGACCAGGGACTGGAGCAGGTCATCGCGCTCGTGCGGCCGGCCAACGCGCGCGCCGAGGGCACGGTGCGCCGGATAGGCATGGAGTGGGTCGGCGAGACCGAGAAGTATCACGACCTGCGGTTGCAGCAGTACCGGCTGCGCCCGGCCGACCTGCCTGCCTAGCTGGCCGGGCGACGCCGGCACCCGAGGTCAGAGCGGGTCGTCGCCGGCCGGGCCGGGCAGGGTGTATTCGCCGCCGAGATAGGCGAGGAGCGGATCGGCCGGGTCCGGCTCGCCGTGCCTGGCGATGATCTCGGCCGCGTACGCCTCCGCGTCGTCGCGGGGCTCGTAGCCGAGGGCCCGGGCCTCGTTCAGGCTCACCCAGCCGCCGCGGGTGTTCGCCGACACCCCGAAGATCACCCGGAACCCCGGGCCTGCCGCCGACAGGCACGCTTCGAACAGTCGCCCGGCGTCGTCCGGGGATAGCCAGGTGGACAGCGAGCGCGCGCTGAACGGACGGTCCGCGCAGGTCAGGATGCGCACGCAGATCACGTCCAGCCCGTACCGGTGGTGGTAGAGCGCGCCCAGCGCCTCGTCGGCCGCCTTGGACACCCCGTAGTAGCTGTCCGGCGCGGGGAACGCGTAGTCCGGGACCGGGAACGCCGCCCTCGGGGCGAACCCGACCGCGTGATTCGACGAGGCGCAGATCACCCGGCCCACGCCCGCCCGGCGGGCCGCCTCCAGCACGGCGCGGGTGCCGTCGATGTTGATCTCGAGGATCTCCGGCCACGGGGCTTCGTGGGGGATGCCCGCGAGATGGATGACCGCTTCGGCACCCTGGCACGCCGCGGTCAGGGCGTTCAGATCGGTTATCGAGACCTTCACCGCCTCCTCGGCCGGCCCGGGCGTGATCGGCGCGATATCGAGCAGGCGCAGGGTCCGGCCCGGCCGGGTCAGCCGCGGCCGGAGCATGGTCCCGATCCGGCCCGCAGCGCCGGTGACAAGAACGATCGGCATGGCAGTCACCGTAGTGCAGGGCTGGTCCGGGCCGGTCAGGCGATCGGCGGCGGGGTCGAGTCGGCGGTCGCGGCGAGCTCCCGGTCCCACCCGCAGACCGCGCACGCGTGCCGGAACACCGCGCGGGCGAACTGCAGGGCGGCGGCCCGCGGATCCGGCGCGGCCCGGACCTCGTCCCACTCCAGGATGTACTCGCCCAGGGCGCCGTCCCAGAGCGCGCCCGGCAGGGCCGCGTGCCCGAAGCCGTCCGGCGCCGGGTGCGCGTACGCGTAGAACGCCGCGGTGGGGTGCCGCTCGTCGCCCGGCCACCAGCCGACCGCGACCTCCTGGGCGTTCATCGCGTTGCGCATGATGAAGTCGGCCGACGGGGGTTCGGCGGGCAGGCCGGAGAACAGGTTCACGGCCAGGTCGAACGAGCCCCACCACGCGTTGACCGGCGTTGACCGGCCGCGGTACGGGGCCCGGAACGCCGCCAGCACCAGCGCCACCTGGGTCGCTGCGGCGAAATAGTCGTCGACCTGCTCGCGGACGTAGCGCGAGTGGTCGTAGTCCTCGTCGAGCGGCACCCGCCAGGGCACCTCCTGCGGCGCAGGGTCGATGTCCACCGGCCCGCCGAGGGCACGCACCGCGTCCAGGACCTCGCGGGTGACCTCGGCGACCGGCCGGTCGGGGGTGAGCGCGACCCGCCTGACCTGGTGGGCGCTGTGCTCGATGACCGCCTCGTGGAGGCACAGGTCGAGCGCGACGACGATGGCCCCCGAGCCGTCCGGCGCGGGCAGCGGCGCCGTCTCCCAGCCGCGCGCGGTCAGCCGCAGCGCGGCGTGCTGCAGTTGCGGCTCTGGCGGGGCGAGCCGGGCCGCGAGCTTGCCGAGTACCTGCGTGTGGGCGTGCAGCGTGTCGCAGGTCTCGCGCCAGTTCTGGTAGGACGCGCCGGGCCAGTCCGTGGGCATGCTGGAACGCTATTGCGCGCTGGCGGGTTGCACAACGAGCCACGCAGCGGCGCCCCGCCCCTCGGCCTGGTTGGATAGCGGCGTGCGGATCGCAACCTGGAACGTGAACTCGGTGCTGGCCCGGCTGCCCCGGCTGGAGGACTGGCTGGAGCAGGTCGCCCCCGACGTGGCCTGCCTGCAGGAGACCAAGGTGGACGACGACGGGTTCCCCTCCGACGCCGTGACCAAGCTCGGCTACGAGGTGGCGCACCATGGCGAGGGCCGGTGGAACGGGGTGGCGGTGCTGTCCCGGGTGGGGCTGGCGGACGTCGCCCGTGGCCTGCCGGGCGATCCCGGGTTCCCCGACCAGGGCACCACCGAGGCCCGGACCCTGGCCGCGACCTGCGGGCCGGTGCGGGTGCGCTCGGTGTACGTGCCCAACGGGCGCACGCCCACCGACCCGCACTACGCCTACAAGCTGCGCTGGCTGGACGCGCTGCGGGCCGCGGTCGCGGATGACGCGGCGGGCGACCGGCCGTTCGCGATGATGGGCGACTACAACGTCGCGCCGGCCGACGGCGACGTCTGGGACCCGGCGGCCTTCGCCGACTCCACCCACGTCACCCCGGCCGAGCGGTCGGCGCTGGCCGCGCTGCGGGACACGGGCCTGACCGACGTGGTGCCGCGCATCGCCAAGGGCCCGCATCCGTTCACGTACTGGGACTACCGGGGCGGGGCGTTCCACAAGGGCATGGGCATGCGCATCGACCTGGTGTACGCGAACGCGTCCCTGGCCCGGGCGGTCACGGACGCCTGGGTCGACCGCGAGACGCGCAAGGGCCACGGCCCGAGCGACCACGCCCCGGTGATCGTGGACCTCAGCCTGGGGTGACCCGGAGCCTAAGACGGCGGCGCCGGCGGCTGGGTGACGCCGGTGTTCACGTTGTACTGGATAAAGAACATGTCGGGCACGTAGGGCGCGCTGACATAGCCCTGGTCGGGTGTGCCCCCATCAACCGGCAACCAGCTGGTAAAAGTGTAACAGGCCAGGCTCGTCCCGAAGGCACAAAACGGGCCCGTTATCGGGGGGCTGTCTGGACTTTCTGAACAGTATACCCAGATATCAGAACCAGAATTGTTGACTATCGAACTCGGGTTAAATCCCACTACCGACTGGAATGTGAGCCACTGTGAATGATATCCCGACGTAGGGAAGATCACCTGGGTTCCGGTCGCGTCAGGCCCGAGAAACGCGCTAATCGTCGCGCTCGGGGTTGACGGTATCGTCGCGGCGGACGTCAGGCTGACGGCCCGCTCACCCGGCGTTCCCGCCCGGGCCGCGGCTCTCGCGGCCAGGGCCGGGATGGCCGGGACGAGCATCCCCGCGGCCGCAGCGGCGACGAGGAAGACACGGCGGGTAGGCGGGCGTGCGTTGTCGTGGCTCGCTACGTCATGGCGTTCGGCCATCGTTTACCTCCTCAGATCAGATCGGAAGTTTCACCGCCGCAAGGCGGGCACGCTAATAGCCGGCTCAGGGCTCAGGGCGACGACTGCGCCAAGATGGCGTACAAGGCGTCGATGGTGGCCCAGTCCTCGGGAATCCAGTCGCCGGATTCGGCGCCGTTCGGGTTCCAGAACGTCAGGAAGGACGTCACGTCAGACGTGTAGCCGTTCTGCTGAAGCCAGGACCACGCGGTCGTGAACCACCACGGCCGGCGCGCGGGGAACCGCGAGTTGGTCTCGGTTATGCCGATCGTGGCGTAGCCTCCCAGGACCAGCTCGGCACACACTCCCTGCCAGGTAACGAGCAGACTGCAGGGATCGGTATCAGCCGTGGAGGAGTCGTAGATGTCGCAGGCGTAGAAGTCAAGATTCAGAGCCATCCAGGGATTGACCCGGTCCCAAAGGGAGTTTGCGTCGTCTGTATCTACCATCTCGATGGCGCCGACCTGGACATTAGCCTGCCACAATTGCGCCTTCGCCTGCACGTAGGTCTGCGCTTGCGTCAGCAGCCCGGCCGCCCCGCCCGAGTTGGGAAAGTTCTGATCCAGTGACTCGAAGTAGGTGTAATAGCTGCCGCCCGACGCTCCCATCGTCGATGCCTCGTGCCACAGCGCGACCAGCGATGTCGGCCCCGCGGGAGCCGCCGTGAGGAAGGCCTGCAGCTGAGAATCGTAGTAGCCGTTGATCAGCTTCCAGAGCTCGGGCCGGATGGACACGCAGATCCGCCCGTAGGAATCAGGCTGCTCCCAAGCCGGGATCCCGTCGTAGGGGTACGTTTCACTGTCGAGGTAAACCCGCGCGCCAGTCGGCGTCATGGACACGGCGGCATCACCGATCGGAACCGACGTTTCCTGCATGGTCTCGTAGATCACATCATTTGCTCCGGCGAATGCCACCCTTGGCTCCTCAGAATTACGGCTTCTAAAGATCTACATGGCGCGTAATTGCAACATGTACCGCTCTATTGGGTCAAGGTTTTCGGACAGCGCACAACGAGCGCTGTCCGAGTGCCGAAATCTGCTCGCGCGAGCACGTATGTCCAACTGTTCGCACTGAACGGTCGAACGGGTCTGAGGCCCCGGCCCGGACGGGTCGGCCGGGCCGGGCTCCTAGACACTCGTCCGCCCGCTCGGGCACGCTTTAGTGCGCCGTCGTAGGGGAGCTGGCGCCGCGTGATCGCAGGCACCGGCTGACCGGGCCGGGACCGGGCCCGAGGTCTGGGGAGGTGGCGTGCCAGGCACGCATGTGTGGATCACCGGCGGCGACCATATCGGACGAGCGGCGGCCGCGGCGGCCTGCGAGCCGGACGCGACCGTGTGCTGCCACCGGCGGCTGCGCGGCCCGTACACCGGGACCGGCTCGCTGCTGCGCGCGATAGTTCCAGGCATTCATCGTCGCGCCCCGGAACTGACCGCCCGGCATGCCATCGAGATCCTGACGGTGGCGCCCGAACTCGGGTCGCTGCTGGGACCCGCGCCGCAGACGCTGACGGCGACGGCGCCGGAGGAACGGACCCGCTGGTACTCGCGCTGCCGGACCAGGCGCGTCGCCCATGGCATCGTGGACTTCCTGCGGCAGTCCGCCGCCGTCGCCCCGCTGACCGCCTGTTTCCGCCAGGTCGATCACGCCGACCCGACCGACCTGGAGTTCTTGTCCATCGCGCTCAGACGGCTAGAACCTTCGGTGGTCAGGCTGGTTGTCTGCTCGGCCGGTCCGCTCCAGCCGCTGGCCGGCGAGCTGGCCTCGCGGTGCCGGCGGCAGGTCGCCGCCTGCGAGCGCGGCCCCGACGGCGCCATGAGCGGCGATGCGGCGGGCGCGGCGTTCATCGATGCGGACGGCACGAGCGAGGCGCCCGGCGAGCGCGAGGCCTACCTGCGGCTCGATCTTGCCCGGCGGGCGGAGCTGCACGACCTGCGGGCCGACCACCTCGAGCAGGCCGGAGAGTGGTCCCTGCGCCTGGGGGCCATCCCGTACCACAGGGCACGCGGCACCAAGGCAGACACCGCCGGTCGCTCGGCCCTGGGCGAAGCCATCAGCTACTGCATCGGCATGGCCTTCTACGATGCCGCCCTGGACCTGGCCGGGCGGCTCGGCCTGCTGACCGACGCCGACGCCGACCCCGAGCAGTATTACCAGGTGCAGACCGCCAAGGCGCAGTGCCTGGCGCTGCTCGAGCGCCCCGCCGAGACCGAACCCATCTACTACGACCTGCTGTCCCGGTCGGCGTCGCCGCGATGGCACATGAACGTGTGCTCCGCGTTGTCGATGTTGTACGCGCGGCTGCTCGGCGACGACCCCGAGGGCCATATGCGCGCCCTCGCGCACGTGAACACCGCCATCGCGATCGCCAGCCAGCTCGAAGACCCAGCGGACCGGGCATTTCACACCGCGGTCCTGACCAACGGCAAGGCCCTGGCGCAAATGCACCTGGGCAACCTTCCCGCATCGCTGGACCTGGCCACCGACGGCATCCAGCGCCTGGACCGCGAACTGCCGCCCGGCGGGCACCGGCTGCATCGCTGCGTGCTGTACCACAATCGCGCCCGGGCACTGGCCGCGCTCGGCCGACCGGAAGACGCGCTGGCCGGATTCGACCAGGTCATCAGCCTCGACCCGAACTACTCCGAGTACCGGTTCGACCGGGCGAACCTGCTGTTGAAGCTCGGCCGCCACGCCGAAGCCCTGGCCGGCTACCAGGACGCCATCGATCTCGGCCCGCCCTGCCCCGAGCTGTACTACAACCGCGGCACCGCGCATGCCGCCGCCGGCGACCTCCAGGCAGCGATCCGCGACTTCCGCTACGTCCTCGACCTGGAACCCGACTACGCCGACGCCTGGGTCAGCCTCGCCTCAGTCCTGCTGGACGCGGGCGAGCCGAAGCGCGCCCTCGCGGAGGCCCAGGCCGGGCTGCGCATCGCCCGGCACAGCCCGCGGCTGCACTGCACCCTCGGCCTGGCCCACCTCGAACTCGGCGACCCGGCCGCAGCCCTGCACGCCTTCGACCACGCCCTGGCCATCGACCCGAGCCTCACCCAGGCCCTCGCCAATCGCGCCGTCGCCGCCTGTCAGCAGGGTCACTACGAGGCCGCCATCGCAGACCTGACCGCCGCCCTCGAACGCGACCCGGCCAACCCCGACCTGCTCTACAACCGCGGCTTCGCTCTCGAAACCGCCGGCCGCCTCGACGAGGCGATCACCGACTACACCAGCGCCCTTGGGCTGGCGGGCGCCGACCGCGCCGAACTCCTCTACCGGCGCGGCCACTGCCACGCCGCCCTCGGCAGAACCGACGACGCAACCAGCGACTTTCGCGCGGCGTACCGCTTCCTCACCGGTCCGGCCGGCTCGGCCGCACGGATGAAACCGTTACCCGCCCGGTCACATAAGGGCCGAGGTATGACAGCTCCTGTACTCGACGATCTTGTGCCCAGCCGTCTTTCTAGTGTCACGGCAATGGCCTGCCATTTGCGAGCGGACTGGCGGGCGATGTCGGCAAGCAGGTAACCGCAATGCGCAGGCAGCGTATCGATGAACGCTTCGATCTGATCCGGCGCGCCGGCCTGCTGCTCGAGACAGCGCAATAGGATCCGCCCGGCCTCGGTGTACCGGACAGCAGGATCCTTTCCGAGTTTCTCCAGCGACGACGCAAGCCCGCGTCGTGAGGATCTCATGCTTCTGGCCGGGTCATCGTGGCCCGCCGGGGCCCGGCCCGGGACCTCGTTGACGTCTCTCAGACCGGGAACCGGATCGGCTCCCCTGCGCAGCCGATCCCGGACATCCTTGGCGGTCGACGGCGAGACGCCAGCCGCCCGGGCTATCTCGCGCAGGGAAGCGTTCGGCTGGTTTCTGATCACGTCTTGCGCTTTCAGCCGCCCCTCGGCCGGGCTGACCGGCCGGACCCGGCCGTCTCGGCCAATCCGTGCGGTGCTGTGATCCGGGGCCAGGTGGGCCCGTCGTCGGATCGATCCCACCGTCCCGGCAGCCAGCCCGGTGATCTCCCCGATCGACCGGTCCGACCATTGCGGCTGCCACCCGATGATGCGTTCCGCCGCGGCCTCCCGGTCGGCCAGCGTCAGCGGCAGGCCGTGAGTCACGTTGGCCCGGACCCCCGCCAGGAACGCCTGATGCCCGTCGCCGTCGAAGAACTGCACCTCGACAGTCTGGTTCCCGCGCAGTTGCGCGGCGCGCCAGCGGTGCATCCCGTCGATCACCCGCATCGTCTGCCGATGTACCAGGATCGGCGGCAAACCGGCCTCGACCTGCGCCAGCGCCTCGGCATGCTCGAGGTTCTCCCCCTCCAGCCGAGGTGAGTATCCCGCCCGGAGCGCAGCAACCGGAACCATGATCACCTCCCTTTCCGGGGCTGCATCACGCGGACTAGGCAGCCGCACCGGGGCATCAGCCTGAACTGCCAGGGCCCGCCCAGGCACGGGCGATCTACGGGTAACGCCCACCATCGGCAGCGCGCTCCTCCCATTCGGCCGGTGCCGCGAATCGACACCTTCTAACGCCAGACGGCAGTCACAGTAACCAGCCATATACTTACGCAGGTGACGAAGGGCCTGCAACCCGATATTTCCTACGCTGGCTGCGTCAATCTCCGGCATGCACAGCAGGACGGCCCTCGTGCGAGGCCTGACCGCACCGTGTCGTCCTTGGTCGGCGAAGAGTCGCTCACGCCCTAGCCCTTCCACCGGGGCTCGGCCCGCTTATGAACGTCAGAATGGCGTTCCCTTGAACTCGGGTCCAGGCGGTACTACCGGCAAAGTACCGGCAAAGTACGAGGGTCGTGATGGCACCCTGGCAGGCGCTAATCGCTTATCCAGTCCGCCGTGAGGAACAGCCAGAACGCGAGACCCGCGTACCGCCGGTAGCGGCGGAAACGGCGCACGATCGCCTGGTCGGACGCGGCACGCCCGTTGAGTTTCGCGTAGGTCGGCCGGGTCCAGGAGTCGAGTATGAGGCGCTGGTAGCGGCCGAGGGCGGTCAGCATCACATGGGCGGCTGCGTAGGGGCCGACGCCGGGCAAGGCGAGGAGCCGCCTTTCGACCTCGGCATCGGGCAGGGCCGGGTCGGTCAGTTCCTCCAGGTCCAGCCGTCCCTCGGCGACGTCGATGGCCAGGCGCTGCAGGTAAGCGCCGCGGTAGCCTGCCCGCGCGACGTCCGTGTAGAACTCGGCTCCCGCGGTCGCCATCGCCGCCGGGCCGGGAAACGCGCGCCTGCCGCCGGTGTCTGCCGCACCGAGCTCGCTGACCAGCGCCTGGGTCATCCGGATGGTCGCCGACCAGGAGCAGTTGGTGGTGCAGATCGTCTTGACGACGTCCTCGAAGACGGTGGGGCTGCGCAGCATCCGTCCGGCACCCGTGGTGACCCATGCGAGGACCGGATCGGCGGCGGCGAGCGCATAGAACGGTGAGAGATCTTCGTCGAGGCGGAGCAGGTGGCGGGCGGCCGCGGCCAGCCGCGTGCCGGTGGCCGTGTCGGCGGGCCTTTCGGCGGCCTCGACCACCGCCAGCCCCGGGCTGGCCTCACGGATACGGAAGGTGCGCGCCCGGCCGTCGAGTTCCAGCGTCGTCTCCAGGACCCAGTTCTCGAGGTCCATCCGGTGCGGCGGCAGCGTCGCGACGCCGTGCGAGGCCAGGATGCGCCGGAAGTCGACCCTTTCGCCGCCCCCTCCGATCAGCGGCACCTCTGCTGTGATGTCCAAAGCGTCCCTTTCTAGGCCCGGCGCCCAGGACTGGAAGCCAACCGAGAGCCAGCCGGAAGCTAACCGACATATGGGCAATGACGGTTACTAGTAGGGCAACGCTAACGCAGGCCAGCCAGAGGCGCACGATCGCGGCGTGGCGGTATTGCCGACGGCGGAGCCCTGGCCGGCGCGGATGGCGGGGCCGGTAAGCTACCTGGCTTAGCGTCGTGTGTCGAGCGGTGCCTGGTGCGAAGGCTGCATCGGAGTCGGTATGGCTACGAGATGTGCTAGAAGCGACTTGTCGGGTCAGTGGCTGCGGGAATCGCGCCTGGCTGCCGGGCTGACGCAGGAGGAACTGGCGGAGCGGTCAGGGCTGGCCGTGCGCACGATCAGCAACCTCGAGCGGGGGGTCTCTGCCCGGCCGTACCCCAGGTCGATCCGGTTGCTGGTGCAGGCACTAGAGCTGCCGCAGGACCTTGCCGGTGAGATGATCGCCGGGTACCGCAATGACGGCACGCCGGGAGATCCAGCAGGGCGCGGCGGTGACAGAACCGGCCAGGCTGGCCACGCTCTGGCAGAGAATCAGCGGCCGTCAATCGTACCGAGGCAGTTGCCGGCGGCTCCGAGGAATTTCGTGGAGCGGCAGCGGGAGCTGGACGTGCTGGCCAGGCTGCTGGCCGAGACCGGTGGCGAGCCGGGCGGAGTGGTGGTCAGCGCGATCAGCGGGATGGCCGGGGTGGGCAAGACGGCGCTGGCGTTGCACTGGGCTCACCGGGTCGCGGAGAGATTTCCGGATGGCCAGCTATATACCGATCTGCGGGGGTTCAGCCCGTCGGGAACGCCGGTTGAGCCTGCTGTCGCGCTTCGGGGGTTTCTTGATGGCCTGGGTGTGCCGGCGGAGCAGGTTCCGGCCAGTCTCGAGGCGCGGGCCGGGTTGTACCGGAGCCTGGTCGCGGGCCGGCGGGTACTCATCGTCCTCGATAACGCTCGGCATACCGAGCAGGTCCGTCCACTGCTGCCCAGTTCGCCCGGATGCATGGTGCTGGTGACCAGTCGCACCCGGCTGACCGGGCTGGCCGTCGACGGGGATGCCGACCTGCTCACGCTGGACGTGCTAGGCGAAGAGGGTGCCGGCAGGTTGCTGGCGGCGCGGATAGGAGCCGACCGGATAGCGGCCGAGCCTGACGCGGTCAGCGAGCTCATCGGGCTCTGCGCGCGGCTGCCGCTGGCGTTGGCGATTGTCGCCGCCCGCGTCGTCGGCCAGCCCGGATTCCCGCTTGCCGAGCTGACGGCTGAGCTGCGTGATGCCGCCCGCCGACTGGACGGCCTCGACGCCGGGGACGCGGCCAGTAGCGTCCGCGCGGTGTTGTCCTGGTCGTACCAGCAGCTGGCGGAGGCTCCAGCACGGATGCTGCGGTTGTTGTCTGTCCATCCCGGCCCCGATATCACCTCCGCGGCGGCCGCGAGCCTGACCGGGACCGCGCTGGGCCCGGCACGGAGCACGCTTCGAACCCTGGCCGTGGCGAACCTGATCACCGAATACCAGCCCGGCCGGTATACCCTGCATGACTTGTTGCGCGCCTTCGCCGCCGAGGAAGCACAGGCCGCCGGCCGCGCCCAGGATAACCACGCGGCCATGCACCGGGTACTCGATCACTACCTGCACACCACGAACACCGCTGACCTCATGACGAGCCAGGAACGGCAGCCGATCACTCTGGCCGCGCGGCTACCAGGTGTCTCACCAGAGAGTCTGGCGACCAGGGACCAGGCGCTGGCCTGGCTCGATGCCGAGCACGTGGTCCTGGTGAAACTCATCGGCCGGGCCGCCGAGGCTGGGTTCGATGTGCACGCCTGGCAGCTCGCCTGGAGCCTCGCGGTGTACTTCCGGCTGCGGGGGCACTGGCAGTACATGGTCACCACCCAGCGCATCGCGCTGGCCTGCGCGAGGCACCTGGGCGACCAAGACGCGCAGGCTCGCATGCACCGCGAGTTCGGCTTCGCAATTGGCCAGGTCGGCCGGTTTCGCGAGGCACACGGTCACCTGCGGCGAGCGCTGAAACTGTACCGAGCGCTAGGTGACCAGGATGGCCAGGCCCGTGCTCGCCTCGCCTTTGGCTGTGTATTTTGCCTCCAAGGCCGCGTCCGCGAGGCGCTCGACAGCACGCGTGCGGCCCTGCGCCCGCCGCCGGCTCACAAACATTCAGCGGATAAAGCGGTCACACGAATTACCTATGCAATCGCGCTGAACAACCTGGGCTGGTTCCACGCCCAACTCGGCGATCTTTCCGAGGCCCTTACCTGTTGCGAGCACGCGCTGGACTTGCATCGGGAGATTGGCAGCCATAACGGCCAGGCAGTCACCCTGGACAGCCTGGGTTACATCTACCATCGGCTCGGCCGCCACGATCAGGCGATCGCTCACTACCGGCTCGCTGCCGACCAGTACCGCCACATTGGTGACCGGCATGAGCTTGCCAAGACTATCGGCCGGATGGACGAGACCTGCCGGGCCGCGGCCGACAACGCTGCCGCCCGGGAGGCCTTCCGGGACGCCGTGCATATCCTCGACAGCATGCAATTAAGGCACTGACCAGACCCTAACGCGAGAGACCCCTGACCGGAGCAAAGCGAAAGAGCAACATAAACTGTCTTGCCAGCGCCGGAGTATCGCTCCGCGGTCCCTCGTATCCCCCGGTACATGTCAATCAGTCCGTCGATGAGCTGAAGACCGCGCCCGCTTTCTTCATCGTCATCGGGATCTTGGCGCACCGGTATTTCGGTACTATTGTCCCGGACTTCAATCCACAGGTCGCTCCCATCGTACCAAAGGAGCAGATCGATCAGATCGTCGCAGTAGGCCAGCGCATTGGTGACGAGTTCGCTGACTATGAGCTGCAACAGATCGTCGTATTCCGCAAGGCCCCACCCGGGGGCTACCTTGCGAACCTGCTCGCGGGCGTAACCAACCTGCACGGGTTCGGGGCGCAGACGGCAGCTGAAAGAGACGTCAGATGCGGCAGTCACATGTGCCACGACTTGCGAGGTTTCTGACGTCCAGGGAGGGTGGGCCCGAGGACTCACCGCATGGGGCCCCTTATGCTGCCCGGCCGACGAGACCGTCGCCGCTCCCCCGATGGCCCTGAGTCACTCATGTAACCCAGTCTTCGCACGCCAGGGATGCCCGGGCCATGAAGACTGACCGGCAAACTTGCGCCAGGGACGACCATCGCCCCGTCGCCCCGGCGCCACGGATGTTCGTAACCGGCGGACGGCGCGCAAATCGGTAGCTTCCGCCGGTGCCGATCTGATGGGCTGCCGTTGTGACCGATCGCGATCTGCGGGGAGCCGAGCTGGCCCGCAAATTTTTCACCGGCGTCGTGGAGCCGCTGTTGAGCCGGGCCCTGCCAGGGCTGGGGTACGCGGCGGCGCGGCTGGGGTCAGGATCGGACGTGCTCAGCCTGGACGACGAGATGAGCCGCGATCACGACTGGGGGTGCCGGCTGACGCTGCTGGTCGAGGAGGACGCTCGTGACCAGGTGCCGCGGATCAGCCGGATGCTGGAAGAGGAACTGCCGGAACGGTTCGGGGAGCTCCCGGTCCGGTTCCCGGTCACCTGGGACTCCTCGGTCTCGCACAAGGTCGAGGTCGCCACCGTCGCGGACTTCGCCGCCAGCCGCCTGGGGGTGGACCCGACTGCAGGGCTGTCGGTGCTGGACTGGCTGAGCGTGACCGGGCAGAGCGTGCTGGAGGTGACCGCCGGCCCGGTGTTCACCGACCGGACTGGCACGCTGGCGGCGGTCCGGACGCTGCTGGCCTGGTATCCGCCGGACGTCGAGCGCTACGTGCTGGCCGCGGGCTGGCAGCGGCTCTGCCATCTGCTGCCGATGGTGGGCCGGGCTGCCGAGGCAGGCGACGAGCTCGGCTCCCGGCTGCTGAGCGCAAGACTCGCCGGGGACCTGCTCTGGCTGGCGTTCGCCCTGTCCCAGCGGTGGGCACCGTATGCCAAGTGGCGTGGCACCGTCTTCCGCTCGCTCCCCGTCGCCGCCAGGCTCGGGCCCCTGCTCGACGCCGCCGCGTCCCCCCGATGGCAGGAACGTGAGAACGCCCTGGCCACCGCCTGCGAGGTGCTCCTGGGCATCCAGCGCGAACGGGGGCAGCCAGCGCCCGAGTCCGCGGTGATTCCCTTCTTCGACCGGCCATACCGCGCGGTGGACCAGGCGGTGCCACTGGGACTCCTGGCCGGCATCACCGACCCCGATGTCGCACGACTGCCGCCCATGGTGGGCTCGATCGAGCAATGGGTCGACTGCACGGACGTCTTGTCCAGCCCGAGCCGCCGGGCGGCCCTGCAGATGGCCTACCGGGCCTGGGCCGGCGCAAGATGATGACGCTGCCGTATCAGCGGGGATCGGGCTCAGCGGTCGCGCCGGGCCGGGCGAGGAAGTCGAAGTCGCAGCCCTGGTCGGCCTGGGTGACGTGATCGCTGTAGAGGGCGCCGTATCCCCGCTGGTACTTCGGCGCCGGCGGGCGCCACTGGGCCCGGCGTCGGCCGAGCTCGGCGTCGCAGACCTCCAGCCGCAGCGACCTGCCCGGCACGTCCAGCGTGATCAGGTCGCCCGTGCGCACCAGCGCCAGCGGTCCTCCTGCGTCCGACTCCGGCGAGACGTGCAGCACGCAGGCCCCGTAGCTGGTCCCGCTCATCCGCGCGTCGGAGATCCGCACCATGTCACGCACCCCCTCGGCCAGCAGGTAGCTCGGTATGGGCAGCATCCCGTACTCGGGCATGCCCGGGCCGCCGAGCGGGCCCGCGCCGCGCAGCACCAGCACCGAGTCGGCGGTTATCCGCAGCGACGGGTCGTCGATGCGCTCCCGGATCTGCTGGTACCCGTCGAACACGACCGCCGGGCCCGTGTGCTCGAGCAGCCCCGGCTCCGCGGCGATGTGCTTGATCACCGCGCCGCCCGGGGCCAGGTTGCCGCGGAGCACCGCGACGCCGCCCTCGGCGGACAGCGCCCGATCCGGGGACCGGATCACGTCCTGGTTGCGCACCGCGGCGCCGGTCAGCCCGGCGCCGAAGCTCGCGCCGGACACGGTCGGGCGATCGAGGTGCAGCGCCCCGGGCACCGTCGCCAGCTGGCCGAGCAGCGCGGGCAGTCCGCCCGCGTAGTAGAAGTCCTCCATCAGGTAGGAACCGCCCGGCCGGACGTTGGCCAGGACCGGGATCCGCCGGGCCAGCGCGTCGAAGTCGTCCAGCGCCAGCGGCACGCCGCAGCGCCCGGCCATCGCGATCAGATGGATCAGCGCGTTGGTCGAGCCGCCCAGGGCGAGCACGGTCGCGGCCGCGTCCTCGAACGCGTCCCTGGTGAGGACCTGGCCCGGATACAGGCCCGTCCAGGCCATCTCGACGATCCGGCGGCCGCTGGCCGAGGCCATCCGGTAGTGCGCGGAGTCGACCGCCGGGATGGACGCGGCGCCCGGCAGCGTCATGCCGAGCGCCTCGGCCGCCGAGGTCATGGTGGACGCGGTCCCCATGGTCATGCAGTGGCCGGGCGAGCGGGCGATCCCGCGTTCGAGCTCGCTCAGCTCGCATTCGCCGATCAGCCCGGCCCGGTAGTCGTCCCAGTAGCGCCACAGATCGGTGCCGCTGCCGAGCGGCGTGCCGCGGAAGTTGCCGCGCAGCATCGGCCCGGCGGGCACGAAGATGGCCGGGATACCCGCGCTCGCCGCGCCCATGAGCAGCGCCGGGGTGGTCTTGTCGCAGCCGCCCATGAGGACCGCCCCGTCGACCGGGTAGGAGCGCAGCAGCTCCTCGGCCTCCATGGCCAGCAGGTTGCGGTACAGCATCGGGGTCGGCTTCTGGAACGTCTCCGACAGCGTGGCCACAGGGAACTCCAGCGGGAACCCGCCGGCCTGCCACACCCCCTGCTTGACATGCTCGGCCCGCTCCCGCAGGTGCATGTGGCACGGATTGATGTCGGACCAGGTGTTCAGGATCGCGATGACCGGCTTGCCCAGGTGATCCTCGCCCGCGTACCCGAGCTGACGCATCCGGGACCGGTGGCTGACCGCCCGCATTCCGGCCTGCCCGGCCGGCTCCTCGCCGCCGAACCAGCGGTAGCTGCGCAGCTGCTCCGGCGACTTGCGCTCGCCCGCGGGCCCGGTCACGCCGGCGTCCCCGCCCGCTCCGGGCCGGTCCGGTCCAGGCCCGCCCGGTCCAGACCCCACGCCGCGAGGATCGCGGCCACCTTGTCCCTTTCCGGCCGCGGCAGGAGCCGGCTGGGCGGGCGGACCGCGCGCCCGCACACGCCGAGCTGGGCCAGCGCCTCCTTGACGACGCTCACGTTGTCGGCCGAGGAGTCGGCGCCGCGCAGTTCTTCGAACGCCCGGATCGCATCCCACGTGGTCATCGCGGCTTCGAAGTCACCGCGGCGCAATGCGGCGAGCATGGCGGCCGGAATCGCCGGGGCGACGTTGACCAGCCCCGAGGTGAATCCCTGCGCGCCGACCGCCCACAGGCCCGGCGCGGTCAGCTCGGCCAGGCCGGCCAGCCAGGTGAACCGGCCCGGGCCCGCGTCCCTGGCCGCCGCGGCGAACAGCACCGGGTCGCGCACCCCGTACTTGACGCCGATCACGTTCGGGCGGCTCTCCCCCAGCCGGCCGATCAGCTCGCCGCCGATCCGGGTGTCCTTGACATACAGCACCACGCCGGTGTCCGGCACCGCCCCCGCGACGGCCTGGTGGTAGTCAAGCCAGCCCTCGGCCGACAGGTAGGGATGCACCGGCTGGTGAATCATGATCATGCGCGCGCCCGCCTCGGCGGCATGGCGGGCCGCACCGATCGCGGTGGCTGTGTCCAGACCGACGCCGACCAGGATCTCGGCGGCGCCAGCGGCCGCCGCGATAGCCGACTCGGCCGCCCGCCGCGCCTCGGCGGGAGTCAGGGCGTAAAACTCCCCGGTGTTCCCGTTCGGGGTGACGACGGTGACGCCGCCGTCGGTCAGCCGCCTGACCACCCTGGCGTGCGCGTCCCAGTCGACCTCGCCGGTGTCGTCGAACGGGGTGACCGGGATCGCCACGACCGTGGCCAGGGCGCTCTTCAGACGGCCGGCGATGACGGGGTCAAGACTCACTGTCGCTCCCAGGCTCCGCTCGGCCCCGCGGGACGAGGCGCCGGCGCGGTCGAGCGCCGTGCCCGCGGCCGCCAGCCCGCTCATTCATGCAACATATCTCATATATGATCCGGGCTTATCCCCGTGGACGCCCCCGCCGACGCTCCTCGGCCTGGCCATCCCCTGGTCATGTTCGGCCCACCGAGAGCTATTGAATCAGTAGCCAAATCAACGTCACCCTGCGAAATCAGTTGACGAACACGGCGAACGTGGCAGGATTGCCATGCGAGGGAGGCAATCGGATGGCGCATTCGCCAGGGACCCCGCTGGCCCCGGGCGGTCGGCGGCGCACTGATGGCGGGGTGCTGCGCGGCAACGGGCCGAGCCCCATGCGCCTTCTCCTCGATGAGACCTCAAAGGAGATCATCGAGCAGCTGCAGCAGGACGGCCGACGCTCGTATGCCGCGATCGGCAAGGCGGTGGGCCTGTCCGAGGCCGCGGTGCGGCAGCGGGTACAGCGGCTGCTCGACGCCGGGGCGATGCAGGTCGTCGCGGTGACCGACCCGATGACGCTTGGCTTCCGCCGCCAGAGCATGATCGGGATCAGGTGCACCGGCCAGCTCGAGCGGGTCGCTGACCAGCTGGCCGGCATGCACGAGATCGACTATGTGGTGATCACGGCCGGCTCCTTCGACCTGCTGATCGAGGTCGTCTGCGAGGACGACGACCAGCTGCTCGAGATCCTCGGCCGGGTCCGCGCGATCCCCAACGTGACCATGACCGAGACATTTGTCTATCTGAAGTTGCGCAAGCAGACCTACGGCTGGGGGACCAGATGACCTCTTCACCCGAACTCCACGACTCGCTGGACGAGCGGATCGCCGCGCAGCAGGCGGCGGCCAGGCGGAACCTGTGGATGCACTTCACCCGCATGTCGTCCTATGCCAACGGCGACATCCCGGTCATCGTGCGCGGCTCCGGCCCGTACGTCTACGACAACCACGGCAAGCGCTACCTTGACGGGCTGGCCGGGCTGTTCGTCAGCCAGATCGGGCACGGCCGCACCGAGTTGGCCGAGGCGGCGGCCCGGCAGGGCAGCGAGCTGGCCTACTTCCCGCTCTGGTCGTACGCCAACCCGCGCGCGATCGAGCTCGCGCAGCGGCTCGCCGACCTGGCGCCCGGCGACCTGAACCGCGTCTTCTTCACCACCAGCGGCTCCGAGGCGGTGGAGTCGGCCTGGAAGCTGGCCAAGCAGTACTTCAAGATCACCGGCGAGTACAGCAGGTACAAGGTGCTCAGCCGGGAGATCGCCTACCACGGAACCTCCATGGGAGCGCTGGCCATCACCGCCGTGCCCTCGATCAAGGAGCCGTTCGAGCCGCTGCCGCCCGGCGGCGTCCGGGTGCCCAACACCAACTTCTACCGCGCCCCCGCCTTCGTCGCCGACGACCTGACCGGGTTCGGTATCTGGGCGGCCGACGAGATCGAGCGGGCCATCCTGCGCGAGGGGCCGGAGTCGGTCGCGGCGGTGTTCCTCGAGCCGGTACAGAACTCCGGCGGCTGCTTCCCGCCGCCGCCCGGCTACTTCCAGCGGGTCCGCGAGATCTGTGACCGGTACGGGGTGTTGCTGGTTTCCGACGAGGTGATCTGCGCCTTCGGCCGGCTCGGCTACTACTTCGGTGCCGAGCGGTACGGCTACGAGCCGGACATCATCACCTTCGCCAAGGGCGTCACCTCGGGCTACTCCCCGCTGGGCGGGATGCTGGTCAGCGACCGGCTGATGGAGCCGTTCACCGAGGGCACCGCGACCTTCCTGCACGGGGTCACGTTCGCCGGCCACCC
>JASIJN010000206.1 GCA_030050125.1 Streptosporangiaceae bacterium
CGAGTATGACTTCGCCGACATTGGCTGTCAACGTATAGTTCGCCGCGCAGTCACGGCCCCGGTCCGCCACGTGCCTCGGGGTCGGGCGGCGGGGGATGAGTGCGAGTCTGCTGCACTCTGGTGTGACCGTGGCTCGCACTCATGGCCGTCGACGGACGCCGCGCAGTCGCCCGCGGGGCCCGGGTCCGCCGCGTGGCTGGGGGTCGGGCGGCCGGGCGGTGCCGGGCAGGCGCGGTGCCTTCGGCCGTCGCGGGGCTGGGGGTCGGGTGGCGGGGGATGAGTGCGAGTCTGCTGCACTCTGGTGTGACCGTGGCTCGCACTCACGGCCGCCCGGGACCGAGGGAGCCGGGGGCACCCGTGCTTGCTTGGAATTGCCGTTGACGCCGCGGCCGTGCCTTCCTAAAGTGAACGGACATCCGCTTTTTAAAGGGGGCGCGCCCGGTGACACAGCGGCACCCGGTGACACAGCGGCACCCGGTGACACAGCGGCGCCCGGTGACACAGCGGCGCCCGGTGACACAGCGGCGCCCGGTGAGAGAGCGGCACCTGCTCAGGAGAGGGGCACCCGCGATGCGCGAGGGACAGCCAAGCCGGACCGCCGTGCAGAACGCGCTGTTCCGCGCGCTCGAGGCCCGCCGCCCGGCCTGCGGGCGCGTGGCCGACGACCGGCTGGCGATCCGCTTCCTTACCCCGGAGTTCCGGCTGCTGGCCCGGGTGGCCCGGGTGCCGGCCGCCCGGCGCCTGATCGAGACCTACATCGATGGTCGCTGGCCCTGCGTCCGCGGCGGCGTCGTGGCCCGCACCAGGCTGATCGACGAGAGGGTGGCGGCCGAACTGCCCCGGGTACGTCAGGTCCTGATCCTCGGCGCCGGGTTCGACAGCCGTGCCTACCGCCTGCCGGGGATGGAGCGGGTGGCCGTGTTCGAGGTGGACCACCCGGCGACGCAGGCGGCCAAGCGGCGGGCTCTGGAGCGCGGGGCCGGGCGGCCCGGAGGCCAGGTCAGGTTCGTGCCGGTGGTGTTCGGGACCGACGATCCGGCCAGGAGGCTGGCGCATTCCGGGTTCGAGCCGGGCGCGCCGACCCTGGTCCTGTGGGAGGGGGTGACCAACTACCTCGACCCGCTGGCGGTGGACGCCACCTTCCGGTTCCTGGCCGCCGCGGTCGGGCCCGGGTCGCCGGTGCTGTTCACCTACATCGACCGCGGGATCCTCGACGGCACGGCGAGGTTCGCGGGCGCCCAGAGCACGCTGCGCGCGGTACGGCGGCTTGGGGAACCGTTCACGTTCGGGCTCGATCCCTCGCAGGTGCGCGGCTACCTGGCAGGGCGCGGCTTCGACCTGGAGTGGGACACCGCCGTCAGCGACGCGGCCGTGCGCCTCTACCCGCCGGGCAAGTGCCCGAGCGTCCCCGCGTACTACCACGTGGCCGGGGCGAGGCGGGCCTGAGATGCCGAGGGTGAGCCAGAGCTATCTCCAGGCCCGGCGGCGGCAGATCATGGACGCCGCGATCACCTGCTTCGCCCGGGAGGGCTTCCACCACGCGACCATGCAGGACATCGTGGCCGAGACCGGGCTGAGCGCGGGAGCGATCTACCGTTACTTCCGGTCCAAGGAGGACATCGTGGCGGCGATCGCCGCCGAGCATCACGCGGCCGAGGCGGCGGCCCTGGCCGAGGTGGACGCCGGCGATGACGTCGCCGCGGCCCTGCGGCACCTGGTCGGGGTGTCGCTGGCCCGCCTGGCCGACCCGGCCGAGCAGCGCTGGCGCCGGGTCACCGTCCAGGTGTGGGGGGAGGCCCTGCGCAGCGAGCGGGTGATGGCCATCGTCCGGGGGGGCCTGGACGAGCCGGTGCGGATCCTGGCCGACCTCTTCCGCCGCGGCCAGCGCGGCGGCAGCCTGCCGCCTGGCCTGGACCCGGACGGCGCCGCGAGGGTCTGCGCCTCGATCTTCCAGGGCCTGGTCCTGCAGCAGGCGTGGGACCCGCAACTCGACATCGAGGGCTACGTCGCCGCGGTTCTGGCCCTGATCGACGCGCTCACCCGCCCGCCGGCCGGACCCTCGGGCCGCGCATCCGAGGCATAGGGCACAGAGGCGGGCGAACCCCGCCACGCCGCCGCACGGGTTTGGCCGGGACTCAGCCGGGCAGCGAAATTTCAGGCAGAGGCACGTGGCGCGGTGGTGGCGCGATGAATCCGATCGAACGGGCGATCCGGCGGGTGGACGCCGGACAGCGCCGGTTCACGCCGGCCGCGTTCGTCTTCGGCGTCATCAAGAAGTACGGGGACGACAACGGCGGCGTGCTGGCGGGCAACCTCGCGTACTGCTGCTTCGTCTCCCTGTTCCCG
Organism: Streptosporangiaceae bacterium; assembly: GCA_030050125.1. Next base: position 2,347 of record JASIJN010000206.1, read on the forward strand.
CTGCTGCTGATCCTGGTCACGATCCTGGGGCTGGTCGCCGCCAGCAACCCGGCCTTCCGCAAGGATGCCATCGACGCCGTGGCCAACCAGGTCCCGCTGATCGGCCATCAGCTCACCGGCAACGTGCACGAGCTCCGGCGCTCCAGCACGATCGGGCTGGTGGTCGGCCTGCTGGTGCTGATCTACGGCGTGACGGGGCTGGCCCAGGCCGGGCTGTTCACGATGACCCAGATCTGGAACCTGCCCGGGCCCGCCCGGCCCGGCTACGCGCAGCGGCTCGGACGGTCGCTGCTGTTCCTGTGCCTGCTCGGCGGCGGGGTGATCGTGACCACCGGCCTGGCCAGCCTCAACACCTACGGGCACAACGCCGTCATCTGGGCCGTCCTGGCGCAGTTCCTGGCCGTGGCGGTCAACTTCGGCATGTACCTCGGCGCGTTCCGGGCGCTGACCCCCAAGGGGGTGTCGACCCGCGACCTGCTGGCGGGCGCGGCCGCCGGCGGAGTCGCCTGGACGCTGCTGCAGATCCTCGGCACCTACCTGGTGCACCACTTCCTGCACAGCGCCTCGGTGTACGGGGTGTTCGCGACCGTGCTCGGCCTGCTGGCGTGGATCTACCTGGCGGTTCGGGTCACGGTGTATGCCGCCGAGATCAACGTGGTCCTGGCCAGGCGGCTGTGGCCGCGCTCGGTCATGCAGCCGCCGCTCACCGAGGCCGACCGGGCCAGCATGGCGCTGCAGGCGCTGCAGAACCAGCGCCGCGAGGAGCAGCAGATCGAGGTGACGTTCGACGACCGTAAGCCCGGGGTGCCCGCGCCGCGCAGCACGCCGCAAACCCCCGAGCAGGTCACGCCGCCCGGCCGGCCGCGCGACCAGGGCTAGCGGCGGGCTAGCGGTCGCGGAACTGCGGACGGCGCTTCTCGGCAAAGGCCCGCGGGCCCTCCTTGGCGTCCTCGCTGGCGAACACGGCCATGCCGATGCGTGACTCGAGCCGGAACGCGTCGTTCTCAGGCATGCCCTCGGTCTCCCGGATCGTGCGCAGGATGGCCCGGACGGCCACCGGGCCGTTGGCCGCGATCAGGTCCGCGAGTTCCAGCGCCTTGGCCAGGGCCTGGCCGTCCGGCACCACGTGACCGATCAGCCCGATCTCCCGTGCCTGCGCCGCGCCGATGTGACGCCCGGTCAGCAGCAGGTCGGCCGCGACGGTGTACGGGATCTGCCGCGGCAGCCGCACCGCCGAGCCGCCGAGCGGGAACAGCCCCCAGCGGGCCTCGGAGATGCCGAACCGGGCGCTCTCGCCCGCCACCCGGATGTCGGTGGCCTGCAGGATCTCGGTGCCGCCGGCGATGGCGGGCCCCTCGACCGCGGCGATCAGCGGCTTGGCCAGCCGGCGTCCCTTGAGCAGCGGCTCGATGACCGAGAGGTCAAGCTCACCGTCCCGGAACGCATCGCCGGGATGGGAACTGGTCATCGCCTTCAGGTCGGCGCCCGCGCAGAACGCGCCCCCGGCCCCGGTCAGCACGCAGACCCGGATGCCGGGGTCGCCGTCGACCTGGTCCCAGGCCTGGCGCATCAGGGCCATCATCGGGCCGCTGAGGGCGTTGCGCACCTCGGGGCGGTTCATGGTCACGATCAGCACGTGATCCCGCCGCTCGGTCAGCAGGTGCGGCGGCCCGGAGCCGTCGGGCGGGGGCTCGGCGGGCATGGTGACAATCCCCTCACAGAAGCCTGGCACGGGTTGCTGGAAACGATAACACGTTCTACTTTCGTTCCCATGGCCCTGAATCTCGCCGATCTCTTCGAGCACGCGGCCGATGCCTTCGGCGATCGCACCGCGGTGGCGTGCGGCGATACCCAGGTGACCTACCGCGAGCTTGATGAGCGGGCGAACCGGCTCGCGCACCACCTGGCCGGGCTCGGGATGGGCCCCGGGGACCATGTCGGGCTGTACGCGCGCAACTCCATTCCGGCGCTGGAGACGCTGCTCGCCGCGTGCAAGATCCGGGCCGGCGCGGTCAACATCAACTACCGGTGCACCGAGAACGAGCTGCGGTACATGTTCTCGGACTCCGACCTGGTCGCGCTGGTCCACGACCGGGAGTTCGCGCCTCGGGTCGCGGCCGCGGCCGCGGACGCACCCAAGCTGCGCGGGACCGTGGTCATCGACGACGGCGGCCAGGCCGGGCCGGCCGACGGCGTGGACTACGAGGCCGCCCTGGCGGCCGCGTCGCCGGAGCGCGACTTCCCGGCGCGCAGCGGCGACGACGTCTACATCCTGTACACGGGCGGGACGACCGGGTACCCCAAGGGGGTCATGTGGCGCCACGAGGACATCTGGCGCACCCTCTGCGGGGGCATCGACTTCACCACCGCGGTCCCGCTGGCCGACGAGTGGGAGCAGTCCCGCCGCGGCCTGGAGGGCCCCGGCCTGGTCCGGCTCTGCGTGGCACCGCTGATCCACGGCCAGGCGCAGGTCGCGTCGCTGATGGGCCTGTTCGCCGGGGACATGATCGTGATGCTGCCGCGGTTCGATCCGCACGAGATCTGGCGCGCGGTCGAGCGCTACAAGATCAACCTCATCGCGATCGTCGGCGACGCGATGGCCCGGCCGCTGATCGAGGCCTACCGCGAGGGAGGTTACGACGCCTCGTCGCTGGTCGCGTTCTCGTCCACCGCCGCGCTGTTCTCGCCCGTGGTCAAGCAAGCCTGCGCCGAGGCGCTGCCCAACGTGGTCATCACCGAGGCGATCGGGTCGACCGAGACCGGGTTCACCGGCCTCGCGTTCGTCAGCGCCGGCGCGCCGCAGCACGGCGGGCCGACCGTCACCCCCGGCCCTGACGTGATCGTGCTGGACGACGAGGGCCGCCCGGCGGGCCCGGGGCAGGTGGGCCGGCTGGCCAGGGGCGGGCACGTCCCGCTCGGCTACTACAACGACCCGGTGAAGACCGCCGCGCTGTTCGCCGAGGTGGACGGGAGGCGGTACACGGTGCCCGGAGACCTGGCCCGGGTGGAGGCCGACGGCACCATCACCCTGCTCGGCCGGGGCAACACCTGCGTGAACACCGGTGGCGAGAAGGTCTTCCCCGAGGAGGTGGAGGGCGCGCTCAAGTCGCACCCCGACGTGTTCGACGCGCTGGTCATCGGCGTGCCGGACGACCGCCTCGGGCAGCGGGTCGCGGCCGTGGTGCAGCCGCGGGAGGGCCGCGTCGTGGACCTCGCCGCGCTCGAGGCCCACCTGCGCGGCCAGGTCGCCGGCTACAAGGTGCCGCGCAGCGTCTGGCTGGTCGACTCGATCGGGCGGACGCCGAGCGGCAAGCCCGACTACACCTGGGCGCGCAGGCATGTGGCGGACCGCCCGCCGGACGGCTGAGGAGGCACCGTGCGGACGCCGCTGTGCGCGCTGCTCGGCATCGAGCACCCGATCGTCGGCTTCACGCCGTCGGAGCACGTGGCCGCGGCGATCAGCCGGGCCGGCGGACTTGGCGTGCTGGGCTGCGTCCGGTTCAACGACGCGGAGGAACTCGACGCCGTCCTCGGCTGGATGGACGCGAACACCGGGGGACGCCCGTACGGCGTCGACGTGGTCATGCCCGCGCGGATACCCGCCGAGGGCGCCGCGGCGGACCTGGGCCGGCTGATCCCGCCGGGGCACCGGGACTTCGTGGAGCAGACGCTGGTCAAGCTCGGCGTGCCGCCGCTTCCGGCCGGGTCGCAGGCCGGGGACGGCGTGCTGGGCTGGCTGCACTCGGTGGCCAGGCAGCACGTGGAGGTGGCCCTGGCCCACCCGGCGCGGCTGATCGCCAACGCGCTCGGCCCGCCGCCGCCCGACGTGATCTCGCGCGCCCACGACCGCGGGATGCGGGTGGCGGCCCTGGCGGGCAAGGCGGAACACGCCCGCAGCCACGTCGCCAGCGGCGTGGACATCGTCGTGGCCCAGGGGTACGAGGCGGGCGGCCACACCGGCGAGATCGCGAGCATGGTGCTGATCCCTGAGATCGCCGACGCGGTCGGCGACCAGGTGCCGGTGCTCGCCGCGGGCGGGATCGGCTGCGGCCGTCAGATCGCGGCCGCCCTCGCGCTCGGCGCCGTAGGCGTGTGGATGGGCTCGGCCTGGCTCACCACCGAGGAGTACACGTTCGGCTCGGCCATGCCCGCGCTCCGCGAGGCGCTGCTCGCGGCCACCTCGTCGGACACGGTGCGCTCCCGGATCTACAGCGGCAAGCCGGCCCGGCTGCTCAAGAATCGCTGGACGCAGGCCTGGTCGGAGCCGGGCGCGCCCGACCCGCTCCCGATGCCGTTGCAGAACCTGCTGGTCAGTGAGGCGCATCAGCGCCTGATGCGGTCCGGCCAGCCGGACGTGGTGCCGATGCCGGTGGGCCAGATCGTCGGCCGCATGAACGAGGTCCGCCCGGTGGCCGACCTCGTCGCCGCGCTCGTCCGCGAGGCCGACGAGACCCTCGCCCGCCTGAACGCCCTCCGCTAGCGTCCGGCCGGTGCCGGGGCCGCCGTGCGCCATACTTCTGGCATGGCCGATCGAAACGTGCTGGGCGGCGAGCTGGAACCCTGCGGCACCGACCCGGTCACCGGGTTCTACCGGGACGGCTGCTGCAACACCGGTCCCGAGGACATCGGCAGCCACACGGTCTGCGCGGTGGTGACCGCCGAGTTCCTCGAGCACCAACTGCAGATCGGCAACGACCTGATCACTCCGGCGCCGCACTTCCACTTCCCTGGCCTGGTACCGGGCGATCGCTGGTGCGTCACCGCGGCCAACTGGCTGCGCGCGCACCACGAGGGCGTCGCGGCCTACGTAGTGCTGGCCTCCACCCACGAGCGGGCGCTGGAGATCGTTCCGATGGCCGCGCTTCGCGAGCACGCGATCGACGTCCCGCCGACCCCAGAAGCCCTCGGAGATTGAACGCCACGCCTCGGGGCGGGTCATCGCGCCATAGGATGAGGCGCCACCAGGGCCGCGCTAGGAGGTACCCATGCCATCTCGTGTCGAGTCGGTGCCGACGCCCGACGGATCGTTCGATCTCAGCGTGTGGTTGCCGGAGACCGGCCGGGGCCCTGGCCTGCTGCTGATCCAGGAGATCTTCGGCGTCAGCGACTACATCCGGGCGGTGGCCGAGGACCTGGCCGAGCTGGGCTACGTGGTCGGGGCGCCGGACCTGTTCTGGCGGCTCGAGCCCGGCTACGAGGCGGCGCACGACCCGGAGGGCCTGGCCAGTTCGCTGCAGATGGTCTCCAGGTTCGACGTCGGGCAGGGAGTGGCCGACGCGGCCGTCGCGCTGGACCACCTGGCCGCGCTGCCCGAGGTGGAGGGGGGCATCGGCGTCATCGGGTTCTGCCTCGGCGGGACGATCGCGTACTTCCTGGCCGCGCAGGCCGAGCCCGATGCCGTGGTCTCGTTCTACGGCTCGGGCATCGCGGACAACCTCGACGCGCTGGACGCGATCTCCAGCCCGCTGCAGTTCCACTTCGGCGGCAGCGATTCGTACATCCCGCGCGATCAGGTGGCCCGGGTGGAGCAGGCCGCGGCCGGGAAGAGCAACGTCGAGACGCACGTTGAAGAAGATGCCGGGCACGCCTTCCACAACCGGAAGTCGGACATGTTCCACATGCCCGAGGCCGCGGGCCGGGCCTGGCAGCGCACCGAGGAGTTCCTGCGCCGCCACCTCCCCACCCGGCAGCCGGCCACGCCAGGTTCCTGAGCCCGAGCTCGGGATCTGGCCGGACGCCGGCCGCCGCAGACAACGCTGACGGACGATGACGCTCACCGACCAGATCCCCGAGACCACCGGGACGGGCCCCGCCCCCGGCCCCGGACCCGACGAACTTTTCAACGCCTTCGAAAGCTGGGCGGAAGGCAACGGCCTCTCCCTGTACCCGCACCAGGAGGAAGCGCTGATCGAGATCGTGTCCGGCGCCAACGTGATCCTGTCCACCCCGACCGGCTCCGGCAAGAGCCTGGTGGCGGCCGGTGCGCACTTCGCCGCGCTGGCGCGCGGCGAGCGCACGTTCTACACCGCGCCGGTCAAGGCGCTGGTATCGGAGAAGTTCTTCGCCCTGTGCGAGGCGTTCGGCCCGGAGAACGTCGGCATGATGACCGGCGACGCCAGCGTCAACCCGGGCGCGCCGGTCATCTGCTGCACCGCGGAGATCCTGGCCAACATCGCGCTGCGGGACGGCGCGGCGGCCGACGTCGGCCTGGTCGTGATGGACGAGTTCCACTTCTACGCCGATCCGGACCGCGGCTGGGCCTGGCAAGTGCCGCTGATCGAGCTGACGGCGGCCCAGTTCCTGCTGATGTCGGCCACGCTCGGCGACGTCACCAGGTTCGAGCGCGACCTGACCCGGCGCACCGGCCGGCCCACGGCCGTGGTCCGCTCGGCGGAGCGCCCGGTGCCGCTGCTGTACTCCTACGTGATCACGCCGCTGCACGAGACGCTGGAGGAGCTGCTGGCCACCCGGCAGGCGCCGGTCTACATCGTGCACTTCACCCAGGCCGCGGCGATCGAGCAGGCCCAGGCGCTGATGAGCGTCAATGTCTGCACCCGCGCGGAGAAGGACGCCATCGCCGAGCTGATCGGCAACTTCCGGTTCACCGCCGGGTTCGGCAAGACCCTGTCGCGGCTGGTACGGCACGGCATCGGGGTGCATCACGCCGGCATGCTGCCCCGGTACCGGCGGCTGGTCGAGACCCTGGCCCAGGCCGGCCTGCTCAAGGTGATCTGCGGCACCGACACCCTCGG
>JASIJN010000207.1 GCA_030050125.1 Streptosporangiaceae bacterium
CGCCGCGGCCATCGGGGTGACCCGGCGGGCGGGCTTGGCCCCGGTGTTGTACGCGCTGGCCGTCCTGCTCGTGCTCGCCGCGACCGGGCAGCACCGGCTGCGGATCTGCCTGCGGGTGGCCGACGGGGCCGGGCGGATCCTGGCCGCGGCGGCGCTGCCGCTGCTGATCCTGCTGCCGTGGATCCCGGCCGGAGCCGCGGCCCGGCTGGCGCTGTGGTCCGCCGGGCTGGTGTTCGCCTTCCGCGTGGCGGTCGTGGCCTTGCTGCGGGCCGCGCACCGCGGCGGCATGCTCACCGAGCGTGCCCTGGTGATCGGGGCCGGCACGTTCGGCGCGTACATCGGCGAGCTGATGCGCGAGCACCCCGAACTCGGGCTGCGGCCAGTCGGGTACCTGGACCACGGCCCGCCGCGCCGGGACCTGGCGCTGCCGTCGCTCGGCGCTCCCGGCGACCTGGCCGAGGTCGTGGCCAGGCTCGGGGTGCGCCGGGTCATTGTCTGCTACGCGTCCTGCAAGGACGAGGACCTGGTCACGGTGCTGCGGGCCAGCCGCCCGCTGCGCGCCGACGTCTGCGCGGTGCCGCGGCTGTACGAGGTCGGGATGGCGGTCCCGCGGTCCTGCCTGGACGAGCTGTGGGGCATACCGCTGATCCCGCTGCGGCGGCTCGGCCACTCGACCGTGGGCGTCGGCCTCAAGCGCGCCCTGGACGTGGCCATCGCCGCGATCCTGCTCGTCGCGGCCGCGCCGGTGCTGCTGGTCCTGGCCGCCGCGATCAGGTGGCGCACCGGCCAGACCCCGCTGTTCCGGCAGGACCGGGTCACCGGCCGCGGCCGGACCGCCTCGGTCATGAAGCTTCGCACGCTGACCGGGTCCGCCGACCCCGACACCTCCTGGGGCGTGTCCGGGCATGACTGCAGTGTCATGGGCCGGTGGCTGCGGATCACCCACCTTGACGAGCTGCCGCAGCTGTGGAACGTGCTGCGGGGCGACATGTCGCTGGTCGGGCCGCGGCCCGAGCGCCCGTACTTCGCCGGGCAGTTCGGCCGGGAGATCCTGCGCTACAGCGACCGGGGCCGGATGCAGGCCGGGATGACCGGCTGGGCCCAGGTCCACGGCCTGAACGGGGACACATCGATCGCCGAGCGCGCCCGCTTCGACAACCAGTACATCGAGTACTGGTCGCCGTGGCTGGACGTGGTGATCCTGGCCCGCACGCTGGTGGCCCCGATCACTCATCGACGCGGGAGGGCGCAGTCATGAAAAGGGCCGCGGAGGCGGGCGGGGCGGCACGTGCGGTCCGGGCCGAGTCCTGGCTGCAGGACGGGCAGCTCGGCCTGCGGGAAACCCCGCTGATCCTGATGTACCACGGCGTGGCCGACGTGCCCGAGGACCCGAACCACCTGTTCGTGTCGCCGGCCCGGTTCGCCGAGCATATGGCCTGGCTGCACCGTCGTGGGCTGCGCGGCGTCTCGATCAGCACGCTCGTGGACGCGATGCGGGCCGGCCGCCGCCGCGGCCTGGTCGGGATCACCTTCGACGACGGCTACGTCAGCGTGCTCGAGACGGCCGTGCCCGAGCTGGCCCGCTACGGGTTCGGGGCGACCGCCTACATCATCTCGGACCGCCTGGGCGGCAGCAACGAATGGGACGAGGGCCCGACCTGGCCGCTGCTGACCGCCGACGGGGTTCGCGAGCTCGCGGCGGCGGGCATCGAGATCGGCTCGCACGCCGCGACCCACATGCGGCTGGCCGGGGTCGGCCCGCAGGACCTGCTGGCCGAGGTCCGCGACAGCCGGGCTACTCTGGCGGCGCTGCTCGGCTCCGAGATCCGCGGGTTTGCCTACCCGTACGGGTCCATGGACGCGGCGGCCCGGCGGGCCGTGCGCGAGGCCGGTTACGACCACGCGTGCGCCGTGGAGGCCTCGACGGCCGAGATCGGGCTCATGGCGCTGCCGAGGATCTACGTAGGTCAGCAGGACGACGCCACGCGGATGGCAGCCAAACGGCTGCTCTACAGGGGCCGTATCGCGCTGAGGTCTCGGCCGGGGGGACGAACCCTCCAGACCTCCGCCGCGGGGGCCCGTTAAGAGGAGACGTACATGAAAGTGCTTCACGTCATCACCGGACTCGACGCCGGCGGGGCCGAGCTGCAGCTCGCGATGATACTGCGGCACACCCGGCACGAGTCGGATGTGGTGACCCTGTACAACCCCGGGCCGGTGGCCGAGATGATCGAGGCCCAGGGCACGTCCGTGCGGAACATCGGGATGCAGCGCAACACCGAGCTGCCCGCCCTGATGCGGCTGCGCGCGATCATCAAGGCGGGACGTTACGACGTCGTGCACACGCACCTGTACCGGGCGCAGATCTACGCCCGCCCCGCGGCCCGGCTGGCCGGCACGCCGGTGGTCCTGACCACCGAGCACTCGATCGGCGAGACGCACATCGAGCGGCGCAAGATGACCCGGGGAGTGCGGGCGCTGTACCTGGCGTCGGAGAGGTTCTCCGACGCCACCATCGCGGTCTCCGACATCGTCAAGGACCGGCTGGTGCGCTGGGGGGTGCGGTCCGACAAGATCACCGTGATCCCGAACGGAGTGGACACCGACGAGCTCGGCTTCGACGAGGCCGCGCGGACCCGCGTCCGCGAGCAGTTCGGCATCGCGCCGGACACCTACGTGATCGGCGCGCTCGGCCGTCTCGACCCGAACAAGCGGGTGGACCTCACGATGGAGGCGGCCAAGCCGCTGCTCGGTGACCGGTGCAAGATCCTGGTCATCGGCCGCGGCGAGGACCAGGCGCGGCTCGAGGCGGCGGCCGAGCGGCTCGGGGTGACCGACCACGTGATCTTCGGCGGCTACCAGAAGGACACCACGGCGATGCTGGCCGCCTTCGACCTCTACGTGGCCGCGTCGCTGCAGGAGACGTTCGGGCTGTCGGTGCTCGAGGCGCTGGCCAGCGGGCTGCCGGTGCTCTACACGACCTGCCCGGCCCTGGACGGCATCCACACCGAGCGGGCCCGGATGGTGGCGGGGACCCCCGAGGCGCTCGGCGACGAGATCCGCAAGGAGTTCGATACCGGGCCCCGCGAGCGCGTGGCCGACAGCACGGTGTTCGACCGCTACGGAATCGAGTCCGTGGTCAGCCGGATCGACGACCTGTACGAGCAGATCCTGGCCACGCGCCCGCGCCGGGCGCGCCGGGCCGTGGCGCGCCGTCAGCCGCAGGCCGCGCCGCAGGAGGCGGTCCCCGATGTCTCCGCGGCCGGCCAGGACGGAGAGGGCGCGGTCTGAAGGAGCAGGCACCTCCAAGCTCAGGGTGACGTGAACTTACATGGATGTGGCACTCATCGGTGAAGGAACCTACCCGCACCAGTTCGGCGGGGTCAGCGTCTGGTGTGACCAGCTGGTGCGGGGGATGCCGGACTACGACTTCCTGCTGGTGGCCCTGACCGCCACGGGTGCCGAGCCGGTGCGCTGGTCCCTGCCTGAGAACGTCACGTCCGTGGCCAGCGTGCCGCTCTGGGGACCGCCGCCTCCCGTGCCGTCGTCCTTGGGCTGGCTCGGCAGACGTCAGTCACGCGCGGCGAACTGCCCGGCCCTGGGTGACCTGATCGAGATCTTGCTCGCGCCGCCGGGGGAGGCACAGGACAAGTTCGGCGAGGTGCTGCGGGAGATGTTCGAGTTCGCCCAGAAGGCGAACATGGCCGCCAGCTTGTCCAGCGAGGCGGCGGTGTGCCTGCTCAGCGAGGCCTGGCAGGACTGGCGGCTCGACTCGACCGAGGCCGCGCCCACGTTGCACGACGCCGTGAGCGCGATGCAGCTGCTGGAGCACTCGCTGCGCCCGCTGTCGCACCCGCCGGTCAAGGCCGACGTCGCCCACGCGGTGACCAACGGGCTCGGCGCACTGCCCGCGCTGGCCGCCAAGTGGCGCTACGGCACCCCGATGATCGTCACCGAGCACGGCATCTACATGCGCGAGCAATACCTGCACAGCCGCGGCGGCCCGTTGCGGTGGCCGGTCCGCGCGCTGCACCTGCGGTTCCTGCGCCGGCTCTGCTCGCTCGGCTACCACGAGGCCGAGATGATCACTCCGGGCAACGTCTACAACAAGCGCTGGGAGGAGCAGCTCGGCGCCGACCTGTCCCGGGTGCGCACGGTCTACAACGGGGTGGATCCGGCCGATTTCCCGGTGATCGAGAGCGAGCCGGATACGCCGACGATCTCGTGGGCGGGCCGCGTCGACCCGGTCAAGGACCTGGAGACGCTGCTGCTCGCGTTCGCGCTGGTGCACCACCGGATGCCGGAGGCCAGGCTGCGGATGTTCGGCTCGCCGCCGCCGGGCCAGGAGCCGTACCTGGAACGGTGCCGGTCGCTCGCCGCCGAGCTGGGCGTGAGCCAGGTCGCGACGTTCGAGGGGCGCGTGCCCGACATCAGTGACGCCTACGCGGCCGGCCAGGTGATCGTGCTTTGCAGCATCGCCGAGGGCTTCCCCTACACCTTGATCGAGGCGATGACCTGCGGCAGGCCGTGCGTGGCCACCGACGTGGGCGGCGTCAGCGAGGCGTTGGCAGACACCGGCATGATCGTGCCGCCGCGCAACCCCGAGGCGCTCGCCGACGCCTGCCTCGCCCTGCTGCGGGATGCCAGCCTGCGCCGTAAGCTCGGTGCCGCGGCCCGCATGCGGGCGCTCGAGTACTTCACCGTGGACCGCGCGATCAGCGCTTTCGATGAGATCTACACGTTCGTCGGCAC
>JASIJN010000022.1 GCA_030050125.1 Streptosporangiaceae bacterium
GACGGTGAGCACGTCATCCACCTGGGCGATCGAGACTGCTCGGTGCAACGGCGATACCAGAAGCTGCTCGAGGAAGCGCCGGCGCCGCTGCTCGATGACCGTCTGCGGGCCCGGATTCACCGGGCTGGCGTCGCGTTCGGAAAGGCCATCCAGTACCGCGGCCTCGGCACGGTCGAATTCCTCGCGGACGTGGCGGACGGCAGCTTCTTCTTCCTGGAGATGAACGCGCGGATCCAGGTCGAGCACCCGGTCACCGAGGCGGTCAGCGGGCTCGACCTGGTCGCCGAGCAGATCGCGGTGGCCGAGGGCCGCCCGCTGCGGCTGGCCCAGGACGACGTGCGGCTGACCGGGCACGCGATCGAGTGCCGGATCAACGCCGAGGACCCCGCGGCCGGGTTCCGGCCGAGTCCGGGCAGCGTGACCAGGGCGGTGTTCCCGGCCGGGCCGGGGATCCGGGTCGACACGCACCTGCAGGCGGGCACCGCGGTGCCGCCCGGCTACGACTCGCTGCTGGCCAAGGTGATCGTCAGCGGGCGGGACCGGGGCGAGGCGCTGGCCCGGCTGCGCGGCGCGCTCCGCCGGTGCCGGATCGACGGCGTGGCCACCACGATCGGCCTGCACGCCGCGTTGACCGCCGAGCCGGAGTTCGAGCGGGGCGGCGTGGATACCGGCTACCTGTCCCGGTTTCTGGGCAACGGGAGGTTCGGTGGCTGAGCTCCAGCTCGTCGACGTCTCGCTGCGGGACGGCAACCAGAGCCTGTGGAGCGCGACCGGCCTCAGCACCGCGCACATCGTTCAGGTCGCGCCGGTCATGGACCGGGTCGGGTTCCGCGCCCTGGACTTCACCTCCAGCACCCACATGGGCGTGGCCGTCCGCACCCACCGGGAGGACCCCTGGGAGCGGATCCGGCTGACCCACGAGGCCGCGCCGCACACGCCGCTGCAGTTCATCGGGTCCGGCCTGCGGTTCATTTCCTGGGAGCCGGTTCACCCGGAGCTGATGCAGCTGGTCTACGACCGGCTGGTGGTGGCGGGCATGTCCCGCTTCGTGGTCCTCGACCCGATGCACGACATGGAGAACGTGCTGGTCACGGCGCGGATGATCCGCCAGGCCGGCGGCCGGGAGATCATTGGCGCGCTGACTTACACGGTCTCCGCCGTGCACGACGACGCGTTCTACGCGGGCCTGGCGGGCCAGATGGCGGCGTGCAAGGACATCGACCGGGTCTACGTCAAGGACCCGGCCGGGCTGCTCACCCCGGAACGCGCCCGCACCCTGTTCCCCGCGGTGCAGGCCGGGCTCGGGCCGGACACGCCGCTGGAGCTGCACTCGCACTGCACGATGGGGCTGTCCCCGCTGACCTGCCTGGTGGCCGCGGAGCTCGGCCTGGCCGCGCTGCACGTGGCCTGCGGCCCGCTGGCCAACGGCACCTCGCTGCCCAGCGCCCAGCGCGTCGTCGCGAACCTGCGCGAGCTCGGGCACACCGTGGACGTCGACGACCGGCTGCTGGCCCAGGTGGCGGGCTACTTCACCCGGCTGGCCGAGGCCGAGTCGCTGCCGGCCGGCATCCCGCAGGAGTACGACGCGTCGTTCCTGCGACACCAGGTGGCCGGCGGCGTGATGACCACCATGCGGCGCCAGCTCGCCGAGCTCGGCCTGGAGGGCCGGTTCGGCGCGGTGATGGACGAGGTCAGCCGGGTCAGGGCGGAGCTGGGCTACCCGATCATGGTCACCCCGTTCCCGCAGATCGTGTGCGGGCAGGCGCTGTACAACGTGATCGGTGCCGAGCGCTACCAGAACGTCTCCGACCAGGCGATCCGCTACGTGCTGGGCCGGTTCGGCCGCCCGACCGCGCCGGTCGATCCGGACGTGGCCGACCGCATCCTGTCCCGGCCGAGGGCCAGGGAGCTGATGTCCGAGCCGCCGCCCGCCTCCCCGGCCGAGCTGCGCCGGCGGTTCCCGCCCGGGATCAGCGACGAGGAGTTCCTGCTCCGCGCGACCATGCCGGCCGGCGAGGTCGACGCGATGCTCGCCGCCGGGCCGGCCCGGCGGCACTACAACCCGGACCTCAAGCCCGTGCTCGACCTGCTGGCCGGCCTGGCGGCCCGGCCGGGGCTGTCCGACGTCGTGGTCGACAAGCCGGGGTTTCGCCTGGAGCTGCACGCGGGCGACGGCAAAGGCCACCCATATGCCTGAACGCGCCGACTCGCCCCGTGCTGGTCTGGCCGCGTCGGCATCGTCGGCGTCGCCGGCACCGTCGGCCGTCGACCGGCTGCGCTCGGTCCGCGGCTTCGTCTTCGACCTGGACGGGACCCTGGTCCTGGGCGACCGGCACAACCGCGGCCTGGTGCCGCTGCCCGGCGCGGTCGAGCTCATCGGCTGGGCCCGGCGGCGGCGGGTGCCGTTCGTGGTCTTCACCAACGGCACCACGAAGACGCCCCAGGAACTGGCGGGCGTGCTGCGGGGCATCGGCCTTGACGTGCCGGATGACGCGGTGATGACCCCGGCCAGCAGCGCGGTCTCGGTGCTGGCCCGGCGCGGGCACCGCCGGGTGCTGGTCCTGGGCGGCGAGGGCCTGGCGGGCCCGCTGCGCGAGGCCGGCCTCGAGGTCGTGCCCGCCTCGGGGGACGCGGTGCTCGCGGGCTGGTACCCGGACTTCACCCTGGCCGCGCTCGAGGCGGCCTGCGAGGCGGTGTGGGACGGCGCGGAGCTGTTCAGCTGCTCGCAGTCGATGTTCTTCGCCACCGCCCAGGGACGGGCGATCGGCACCTCGCGCGCGATCTCCGCGATGATCAAGGACTTGACCGGCTGCCGGGTCCGGCTGGTCGGCAAGCCGTCCCTGGACGCGCTGCGCAGCGCGGCGGCCCGGCTCGGCCTGCGGCCGCATGAGCTGGCCGTCGTGGGTGACGACCCGGAGCTGGAGGTGCCAATGGCGCACCGGGGGCGCGCGCTGGCCGTGGCCGTGGCGTCCGGGCTGGCCGCCGCCGACTCGTTCGACCATCTGCCGCCCGCGCGCCGGCCGCACTTGCACCTGCGCGGCGTCGATGAGCTGCTGTCAATCTGCCAACAGGAGGAACCCCGATGAAAGCGGTGGGCATCACCCGGTTCGGCGGGCCCGAGGTCCTGCAGATCGTCGAGCGCCCGGTTCCCGAGCCGGGCGACGGCGAGGTGCGGATCCGGGTCGCGGCCGCCACCGTGAACCCGACCGACGTGGCGCTCCGGTCCGGCAGGCACGGCGCGCCGGAAGGCCTGGAACCCCCGTACGTCCCGGGCATGGAACTGGCGGGCACGATCGATGCCGCCTCGGCCGGGACCGGCTACCGGCCGGGTGACCGGGTGATGGCGATCGTGTCGCCGCGGACCGCCGGCGGCGGGGCCCAGGCCGAGTACGTCGTGGTGCCGGCCGACTCGGTCGCGGCGGTACCGGACGGGATCGGCCTGATCGAGGCGGCCACGCTGCCCATGAACGGCCTGACCGTGCGGCGCGCCCTCGACCTGCTCGGACTTGGCCCCGGCGAGACCCTGGCCGTCACCGGAGCCGCGGGCGCGGTCGGCGGCTACGCGATCCAGCTGGGCAAGGTGGCCGGGCTCCGGGTCGTCGCCGACGCGTATCCCAAAGACTCCGAGCTGGTCGCCAGCCTGGGCGCCGACGTGGTCGTTCCGCGCGGCGACGAGGTGGCGGCCGCGATCCGGCTGGCCACGGGCGACGGGGTAGATGCGCTGGTGGACGCCGCGGTCATGGGCCCGCTCGTGCTGCCCGCCGTGCGGGATGGCGGCCAGGTGGCGGCGGTGCGGCCGTTCCGTGGCGAGACCGAGCGCTCGATCAAGGTCGTCCTGGTGCTGGTCGGCGAGTACCTGCACGAGGCCGGCAAGCTCGCTGAACTGGCCCAGCTGGTGGAGGCGGGCCGGCTTACGCTGCGGGTGGCCAGGACGCTGCCCGCGGATCAGGCCGCGGAGGCGCACCGGCTGTTCGAGGCGGGAGGCGTCCGAGGGCGCCTGGTCCTCACCTTCTAGGTCCGGCGGGGTGGGCGGTGGGGCCATCGGCCGCGCTGTGGGGTTTCGGGCGCCCTTAATGGGGGGCGGCCGTCCGTGTGTGCGGAAACTGCTGCTCCAACAGCATTTTCCGCACACAATAGGGGCCTCGGGGGTCGGGGCGGTGTGGAGTGGTCCG
>JASIJN010000208.1 GCA_030050125.1 Streptosporangiaceae bacterium
GGTCTCCAGGATGAGCGCATCAACCCCGCCCTCGGCCAGTGCCTCGATCTGCTCGCGGATCGCCGCGGCCCGTTGCGCCTGCGCGACCCGCCGGCGCTGGCTGGCGGTTACGGCGGGGGAGACGGAGCCGGCCACGAACACCTGCCGGGCTGTTAGCTCACCCGCCCTCACCAGCCCGGCCGCCGCCTCTCCCTCGCCCGTCCCGTCCGCATCGCTGGCCGCGCTGGACTCCCGGGCCCGGGCGGCGATCTGCGCGCCGGCCACGTTGATCTCCCGCACCGCGTCGCCGAAGCCCTGGTCGGCCAGGCGGAGCCGGTTCGCCCCGAACGTGTTGGTCAAGATCACGTCGGCGCCCGCGCTGAGGTAGCTCTCGTGGATCGTGCTGACCAGCGCGGTGTTGGACAGGTTGAGCTCGGGCAGCGCGCGGTCCAGCGAGTTGCCCGCCGCGTGCAGCATGGTCCCCATCGCGCCGTCGCAGATCAGCACCTGCTGTCCGAGCACGGCCGCCAGGTCGGTCATGGCCCGCCTCCCAACGCGTCGACGATCTCCAGCGCGACCTGCGCCATGAGCCGGTCGCGGTAGTTGCCGAGCTGCAGTCCGGTGATCTCCTGGATCCGCCTGATCCGGTACGCGACCGTGTTGGGGTGCACGTGCAGGCTGCGGGCCGTGCGCTGCGGGCTGCTGTTCTCACGGAAGTAGCAGGCGAGCGTGGTCAGCAGTTCGGTGCCGCGCTGGCCTTCCTGCGCGCCGAGCTTGCCCAGGATCTCGGCGGCGAACGACCTCAGCTCGGCCAGGTCGGGTACCTGGAGCAGCAGCCGGTGGATGCCGAGATCCTCGAACGCCACCACCTGGCCCTGGCGCCCCAGCCGCTGCACGGCCTCGATCGTGCGCCGGGCCTGGCCGTAGGAGCGGGCGATCTCGGCCGGATCCTGGCAGGCCCCGCCGATGCCGATGGTGATCAGCGTTTCAGGGAACAGGTCCCGCATCCGGGCCAGGCAGCCCGACCCCAGCCGGCCCGCCTCCGCCTGCTCGGGGACCACGATCACCACCTCGTCCTCCCGGATCGAGGTGATCGCGCCCGGCACCCGGGTGGTGAAGAAGTGGTCGATCGCGGCGGCCACCCGCTTCTTGAGCGCCGTCGCGCCGGACGCCGGCCGCGCCGAGCCGGCCGCCTCGAACGCCACGGCCAGGATGCGGTGCTCGCGGCCGGCGTCGTAGCCGAGGTGGCGGGCCCACCGGCCGAGGTCTCCGGTATCCCGCCCGCCCAGCAGCAGTCCCTCGACCAGGTCGTCGCGCACCTGCCGGGCCGCGGCGGCCACGATGCGCTCCCGGCCGAGTATCACCCCGCATATCGTCGCGGCGTGCTCGGTGACCAGCAGGCTCATGTCCCCGCCGTCGCCCTTCTGCCCGCTGCCGAAGGTCATCAGGTAGGCCGGGACGTCGTCGCCGACCAGGATCGGCGCCACGATGACCGGCACCGCGTCGCCCACGTCCGGCAGCCGCAGCGACCGGCGCGTCTGCGCTGTGCTGTTCAGCACGGTGGCCAGCCGGGGGCTGGCCAGGTAGTCGCGCACGTACTCGGCGACGTCGTCGCCATGGGCGTCGGCGGACGCCGCGGCGAGGACCTGGAGCCCGCGGCTGACCACCGCCACGGTGGCCACGGTGCGCTCGGCCAGCAGCCTGGCCACGGTCGAGACGTCGGCGTCCTGCAGGGTCAGGCCGGTCAGGTGCTGGTAGACCGTGACCAGCTCGCGCAGCAGCGCGTTCTCGTGCTGCACCGCGCGATGGTCCAGCACAACCGAGGGCTGGCGGGCCTGGGGCCACGTCTCCGCCATAAAGCCGCAGCCTACAGCGCGCGGGCCAGTGACTCTTGTGGTCGAACCTAAAGGCTTCCCGAATGCCCTTGGTCCATTCCACGAAGTCAGCCCGGATTAGCTGGTCACTGCGCCAGTCACGGCGTAGGTCAGCGGGCCGAAGCGGGTTGTGGCCTGGTCACAGTCGTGCGGGTTCCTGAGGATAGGAAGACAGCGGGGACCAGGGCCAGTGCGGTGAAGCCGACGCACCACCAGAACGCGGTGCCGAAGGCGCTGGCCAGGCCGGCCGCGCCCGCCCCGGCCGCGAGCCCGGCGACCTGGCCGCCGAGTATGACGGCGACCAGCACCGCGGCGCCGAACGAGCCGCCCACGAACTGGACGATCCGGGTCACGCTGCTCGCGCTGGGTACCTGGCCCGGCGCCAGTCCGGTGAACGCGCCGGCCATGACCGCGATGGTGGCGGTGCCGAGCCCGGCGCCCCGGACGAGCAGGGCGGCGACCAGCAGCAGGTCGTCGGGGCGCGGGCCGGCCAGCGCGAACGGGACCGTCCCCGCGGCGGCCAGCACCGTCCCGGCCAGCACGACCAGGCGGGCGCCGATCTTGTCGGTGAGCCTCCCGGCCAGGGTGCGGGGCAGCAGGCTGCCGACGCCCTGGGGGATCATCAGCAGCCCCGCGCCCAGGGCCGAGTCGCCCCGCGCGGCCTGGTAGTAGAGCGGGAGCAGCAGCATCCCGCCGTAGATGGACAGCCCGGCCAGGAACAGCAGGGCGCTCGCGGCCGAGAACGAGCGCACCCGGAACAGCCGCAGGTCGACCAGCGGGGTCCGCGAGGTCAGCAGCGCGTGGGCGGCGTACCCCGCCAGCAGCGCCGCGCCCGCGGCCAGCGGGATGATCACGCCCGGGTGGCCGAAGCCGCGGTCGGCGCTCACCTCGGCCAGGCCGTAGAGCAGCGCGACCAGCGCGGGCGGCAGCAGCAGCAGACCGGCCGGGTCGAGACGCTGGCCGCCGCCCGCGCTCCGCCCTGACGGCAGGCCGCGCCAGGCAAGCACCAGCCCGGCCACGCACATCGGGACGTTGACGTAAAAGATCCAGCGCCAGCTCACATTGCTGACGATCAGGCCGCTCACCACCGGGCCGAAGATCGGTACGACCACGACGGGCAGGCTGACCGCGCTCATCAGCCGCCCCATCTGCCGCCCGCCCGCGGCCTGCACCAGCAGCGTGGTGAGGACCGGCACCATCAGCCCGCCGCCGATGCCCTGCACCACCCGGAAGGCGATCAGGCTGCCGACGTTCCAGGCCGCGCCGCAGGCGGCCGAGCCGGCCAGGAACAAGCCCAGCGAGAACATCCACACCGCCCGGCCGCCGAACCGGTCCAGTGCCCAGCCGCTGAGCGGGATGACCATGGCGAACGACAGCAAGTACCCGGTGATCACCCACTGGATCACCGACACGGGGGCGTGCAGGTCCCGGCCGAGGGCGTCGATGGCCACGTTGACGATCGAGGTGTCGAGTAGCGACGGGATCGCGCCGGTGAGCAGGATCACGATCAGCTTGATCAGGGCCGGGTCGAGGCGGCCGGACTGGGCGCCCGGATCGGCCGCGGCAGCGGCCGTGGCGGGAGGCGTGGCGTTCATAATTGTGAAACTACACCGTGCAGTATAGTCATGTAAACTGAGCGGTGTACCGAACCGCAGCCGACGGGAAGGGGAGCCCAGAGATGCCGAGCGTGCT
>JASIJN010000209.1 GCA_030050125.1 Streptosporangiaceae bacterium
GCCTCCGAAAAAGTCAATAGCCACATAATCGGTATTAGCTATCGGGAATCACGTATATCGTTCCGCCCCTGGACGGTACAGCTCGCGGCCAGCAGGACGGCAGCCGTCACGGCCATGGCGGTCCAGGCCAGGTGATACGCCCGAAGGGTCCTGGTGCCGTCCGGCACTGCCGCCAGGATCAGCGCGAGGACGGACAGGCTCACCACCGCGCCCGCGGCGCGCGCGACACCCGATATCGAGGTTGCCGAAGCGATCCGCGTGGCCGGGATACCGCTGAGTGCCGCGGCGCTGAGCGAGATCACCAGCAGGCCGATCGCGGCGCCGCTGCCGAGCACCGCGGGGAAGAGCACCGCCCAGTAACGCGAACGGTCCCCGGTGGCCACGGCGAACGCGAGCGTGCTGGCCACGAGCAGGCCAGCACCCGGAACCGCTACGGCACGCGGCCCGTACCGGCTGCAGAGCCGCCCGCCGGCCAGGGCAGCCGCGGCCTGCGTCACCGGGGCCGGCGTTACGGCCAGGCCCGCCCAGGCCTCCGAGTAGCCCCATACCCCGGTCAGGAACAACACCGCGGCAGCGGGCAGCGCGTACATGACCAGCCCGGTCAGCATCATCACCGAGTTCGCGCGCCGGACGGCGCGGATCCTCAGCAGACCGAGGTCGATGATCGGAGCCGGGTGACCGAGCGAGCGTCCCACGAACGCCGCGCCCAGCAGCAGGCCGACGGCGAACGCCGTGACGGTCCGCCAGTTGAGCACCCCCCACGCATGACTCTGCACGATCGCCAGGGCCGGCAGTCCGATCCCGGGTACGAGCAGCAGCACGCCGAACAGGTCCGGCGGCCGTGATCCTCCCGCTCGCACCTGATCGCGGCCCAGCGCCCATGCTGAGCCCGCCAGGGCCACCAGCCCGATCGGGACCTGCAGGATGAAGACCGCGCGCCAGCCGATGGCGGATACCAGCACGCCGCCCAGCGACGGCCCGGCTGCCACCGCCGCGGACTGGGTCGCGCTCCACAGCCCGATGGCGTGCCCGCGTTGTTCGGCCGGGAACTGCGGCACGATCAGGGCGAGCGCCAGCGGCGTGATGGTGCCGCCGGCCAGGCCCTGGACCAGCCGGGCGGCTATCAGCGCGGCGGCCGAGGGAGCCAGCGCGCTGGCCAGCGCGCTGAGCGTGAACACGGCCACGCCGGCCAAGAAGACCCGGCGGCGCCCGAGCCTGTCCGCCAGGCCCGCCGCGGGCAGGAGCGCGGCGGTGAACGTGATCGTGTACCCGTTGAACACCCAAGAGATCTCGGCGATGCCGCTGTGGCTGAAGCTGCGCAGCATGTCCGGGACGGCGACCGTGACGATGTAGAAGTCGATCGCGGCGAGGAATACGCCGGCGCAGACGGCGCTCAGCACCTGCCAGCGGCGCGGCGCCACCGGGTCAGCCCCCGCCGAAGAGCTCGCGCAGCTCGGTCTTCCTGACCTTTCCCGTGACGGTCTTCGGCAGCTCGTCGACGATCTCGAGACGCTCCGGCCAGTACAGCTGGGCCACCCCGGCCTCGGCCAGGTGTGAGCGAAGCGCCTCCAGGCCAGGCGAGGGCCCGGAGGGAGCGACAACGGCGCAGACCAGCTCGTCGATGCCGCGGGCGTCGGGCACGCCGATGACCGCTACCTCGCCGACGTTCGGATGCCGGGCCAGCACGCCCTCGACCTCGGCCACCGGGATGTTGACGGCCTCATGTATCACGAGGTCCTTGACCCGGCCCGTGATCCGGATGCCGCCGCGGCCATCGTCGCGGGCCAGGTCCCCGGTGTCGAACCAGCCGTCGTCGTCGAGCGTGGCGGCGTACAGGTCTTCGCGCCCGAGGTAGCCCAGGCACTGGTTCGCGCCGCGCACCCACAGCCGGCCCGAGCCGTCACCGCTGCCCGGCACGGCCGAGGTGTCGATGCGCAGTTCCATGCCCTCAACCGGGCTGCCGTCGCTGTGCGCGGCCCAGTCGACCGGATCATCAGGCCGGGTGATGGTGACAACGCCGTTCTCCGTCATGCCCCACAACGCGAAGACCCGGGCGCTCAACACCTCTCCGATCTGCTCGACCACGTGCGGCGGCACGGGCGCGGAGCCCGTGACGATGCTCTTCAGACGGTTCATGCCGTGCGGCGCGACGCGCTGAGCGGCGATGAGTTCGGCCAGGATGTGCGGGCCGCCGTAGAAGTTCGTCACGCCGTGCTGCTCCGCGAGGCGCTGATGTACGCCGACGTCCCAGGCATCCTGAACCAGGCCGGTGCCGCCCAGCGTGACCGGGAGCAGCATCCCCATCACGAAGCCGGTGTAGTGGGTGGCCGCGTGCGCGATGAAGATGACCGACGAGCTGTCCAGGTCCAGTAGGCGGGCGTAGGACCGAGACCCCGCGTAGAGCGTGTTCTGGCTGTGCACCACCCCCTTCCTGTCGCCAGTGGTGCCGGAGGTGAAAAGGATCAGGAACGGCTCGTCCGGCCCTAGTTCGCGAGCCTCGAGCTCGACATTGTTCCCGCCGGGGGCGCCGAGGAAGCACTCGGCGAAGCTCACCGTCCCGGCCGGGCGTGAGATGCCGGCGACGGTGTCGGCCACCACGACGTGCTCGAGCTCGGGCAGCTCCTGCGCCAGTTCGGCCACGATGTCAGCCAGCCGCGTCCCGCCCCATTCCGTCACCGTGATGCAGAGCCGCGCGCGCGTGAGCCGCAGGGTCTCCTCGAGCTCATAACGGCGGTAAATGGTGAGCAGCAGGCACAGCTGGGCGCCGACCTTGGCGCACGCCAGGCCCAGCGGAGCTATCTCCCACCAGTTCGGAAGCT
>JASIJN010000210.1 GCA_030050125.1 Streptosporangiaceae bacterium
GGCCGCTGCCTCCAGCTAGTCCCTGGGAGGCATCCGTCGTCATGGAGCAGGAAAAGGCCCAGGCCGAGTGCCTGGGTTGGATGCGGGCAGCAGGTCGCCGATGAGCGCCTGGACACGATCGCGGATCTGATCTCTGATCTGGCGTACCGCCTCCACGGGCTGGCCGGCGGGGTCGGGGAGGTCCCAGTCGAGGTAGCGCTTGCCGGGGTAAACGGGGCAGGCGTCACCGCAGCCCATGGTGATGACCACGTCGGCGGCCTGGACTTTATCAGTGGTCAGTGGCTTGGGGAACCCGCGAGAGATATCGAGGCCGATCTCGGCCATGGCCTGGACGACGGCGGGGTTGAGCTGGTCGGCGGGTTGCGATCCGGCTGAGGCCACGTAGACGCGCCCGGACGCCTGGTGGTCGAGCAGGGCAGCGGCCATCTGGGAGCGGCCCGCGTTGTGGGTGCAGACGAACAGGACCCGGGGGATGTCGCGCACTGCCGCCTCCTTCCGATGTGCTCAGCCTGCGACTTGGGCGGGCTCTTCGACTTGGGCCCGGCTGTGGCCGACCGGGTAGAGGATCACGGCCAGGAGGGTGCCCATCGTGGCGCCGACGAGTTGCGCGGCGATGAACGCCGGTGCCGAGGCGGGCGCGATCCCGGCGTAGGTGTTGGTGAGGGACCGGCCGATGGTGACCGCGGGGTTGGCGAACGATGTGGAGGCGGTGAACCAGCACGCCGCGCCGATCCAGGCGCCGACCGCCCAGGCCACATGCTGCAGGCGCCCGGTGCGGGCCAGGGAGACGATGACAATCAGCAGCCCCGCAGTGGCGACGACCTCGCTGAGCAAGATGGGCGTGCCCCCGCGGTGGTGCTGTGAGGGACTGAGGACGGGTTCGCCGAACATGGCGTCGGCCAGCGCGGCCCCGGCGATCGCCCCGATGGTCTGGCACGCCATGACCGCGGCAGCCTGGCCGAAGCCATAGCGGCGGGGAGTGCGGCGGCCCAGGATCCAGTCCGCGGCGGTGACGGCCGGGTTGAAGTGGGCACCTCCGGCCCGGATGAACACCAGGATCAGCACGGTCAGGCCGAGCGCGGTCACCAGCGAGTTGACCAGAAGCCGCAGCGCGCCATCGCTGGTCAGCCGGGTAGCGGCGATGCCTGACCCGACGACGACCGCAACGAGCAGGCCGGTGCCGGCGAACTCGGCCACCAGCCGCCTGGCCACGGCAGCATTCATGCGACGGCGGGCTTGACGGCCCGGATGATCGCCGAATGCATCCCCGGAGCGGCCTCGCTGGTGAAGGTCACCGACCCGTCAGTGAACCCGGCAGCGGCCAGGCCGTCGAGGTACTCCGCCCGGGACAGAGCACCGGCGATGCAGCCCACATACGATCCAGCAGCCGCGCGGTCGGCGGCCGACAGCTGATCCTCGGCCACCACGTCAGTGATCCCGATCCGCCCGCCCGGGACCAGGACACGGAACATCTCCGCGAGCACCGCGGGCTTGTCCGTGGAGAGATTGATCACACAATTGGAGATCACCACGTCCACCGCCGCGTCCGGCAGCGGCAGGTCTTCGATCTCACCCTTGAGGAACTCCACGTTGCTTGCTCCAGCCTTGGCGGCATTAGCCCGGGCCAGAGTCAGCATCTCGTCGGTCATGTCCACGCCGTAGGCGAACCCGGACAGCCCGACCCGGCGGGCCGACAGCAGCACGTCAATGCCGCCGCCCGAGCCAAGGTCCAAGACGCGCTCACCCTCGCGCAGGTCCGCGACGGCCAGCGGGTTCCCGCACCCGAGGCTGGCCAGCACCGCGTCCCGCGGGAGGCCGTCGGTCTCCCCCTCGCCATACAGCCGGCCACCGAAGCAGCCGGCCGAATCCAGCGCCGCCGACCCTGTCTCGCAACACGAGCCGCTTGCCGAACTCTCGACGGATGGAGACGTGACTCCCGGCCGCGGCTCCAGCACGACTCGGGCAGCCTCCGCATACCGGGAGCGGACCTGCTCGCGCAGGCTGCTGCTGGTCTCATCGGTCATCTGCGACCACTCTCCTGGCATAGATGGCTGTCGATGTCCAGCCTGGCGAAGAGATAGACAGATGTCAATGCCTGCCGCATACTTGCCAGGTGACCACCTCACCCGGCCTCCAGGAATGGCCAGGCCTCCCGGTAGCCGAGGCGTGCTGCACCCCCCTGCTGCGTGAGCCAATCACCGCCAGCCAGGCCGCAGATCTTGCCCGGCTGCTCAAGGCCTTGGCCGACCCCACGCGGCTGCGGCTGGTGTCCATGGTCGCCGCCCATGAAGGCGGCGAGGCCTGTGTCTGTGAGCTGACCGAGCCCCTCGGCCTGACCCAGCCGACTATCTCTCACCACCTCAGGATCCTTGTAGACGCCGGGATCTTCACCCGCGACAAGCGCGGCGTCTGGGCCTACTACGCCCTGGTGCCCTCAGCTCTGGACGCCCTCGCAGCGGTGCTGCACAGCTGACATCCGCGCCTGCCGGTATTTCCCGAGTCGACGACGTGCCCGCCCGGTGGGCTGGGTGGCGGTATGGCCTGTGAAGCGATGACGAAGGTCCCGGCTGGTTGCGGACATTCAGCCGTGACGGTCGGGGCGGGCCGGGCGGAAAACTTCGAAGTGTCGGATAAAGCCGGACGGTGACCCGGGCCGGCGTACAGAAGGAGGCGTTTGAGATGCGCCGCATATCAGCTTTCCGGTGGGCAGGCGTCGCGCTGGCAGTGGTGCTGCTGGTGGCCGGCGGCCTGCTGCTGTGGGGCTCGACTTACGTGCACAACACCGTGCAGAGCCAGCTCTCCGCGCAGCAGATCTTCTTCCCGCCCAAGGCCGCGTTCGCACACCCCAAGGCCGGCACCGAGATCACCCCGAGCATGATCCCGTCGGTCTCCCAGTACGCCGGGCAGCAGATGCTGACCGGCCAGCAGGCCGAGGCCTACGCCGACCACTTCATCGCCGTCCACCTGACCGAGATCGGCGGCGGCAAGACCTACTCCCAGCTGTCGGCCGCAGCGATCGCCCAGCCTAAGAACGTCGCCCTGGCCGCCCAGGTCGCCACCGTGTTCAAGGGCACCACACTGCGCAGCATGCTGCTGAACGCCTACGGCTGGTGGAAGGTCTCGCAGATCATGTACATCGCCTCCATCGCCGGGTTCGCCCTCGGCGGGCTGGCCCTGATCGGCTCGGTGTTCGGGTTCGCCTTCGCCGGATCCCGGCCGCAGGCCACCGTGATCCCGGCCACCAAGGCCCAGAGCAAGGCCGCATGACCACACCGCCACCGACGGCACCACACTCCCCGCCCTCCGGCCGGCGCCCCCCGGCGCCGGCCGGAGCCGCACATCACCACCCCGCCACCCCGCCCCCCCGCCCGCCAGGACCCAGTGCCCGCCCGCCCAGGACCTAAGACACTGCCCCCCGGCACCCCCATCAGCCACCCTGGTAAACGTCAGCGACCAGCCGACACCCCGCCCGGCGGGGTCACACACGGCGGCGCCGAGCCTGACCAGGCCGCCCGGGCACCACGTCTGGACAGCCTGGCCGGCCCCCGCGGGATCGGCGCATCTCCCGCGGGGGCCTAACACACACCAGGCACCACAACACCCCCCACCCCCCCGCCACCAGCCCACACGCCGGGCCGAAATGGTACCTTTTCGCCGTCAATCCGGCCATGCTTGCCGTGGTGGTGTGAGGTGACCAGCATTCGGCTCGACCTGACGCGATCGCAGATACTGGCGTTCCGGCGGCATGCTGGCTCTCTGGACGAGCGGCTTGCGCCCGGACCGGGCTCGCTTCGGCGCGCGGCCTGGGCCGGGCTGCAGGACAGCATGCCCCGGGCGGCGCTGCTCTCCATCCACGCGCGCGTCGAGGGAACCGAGCCGGCCACGTGGCAGGACCCTTCGCTGGTCCAACTGTGGGGACCGCGGTTCAGCGTCTTCGTCGTCGCCGCGTGCGACCTGGCCGTCTTCTCGCTCGGAACTCTGCCCGAGGACGCCAAGGGCCGGCGGAGAGCGGAGGACCTCGCCGGACGCCTTGGCGCGATCCTGCGCGGCGCGCCGATGCCCTACGCGGAGGCGGGCACCGCGCTCGGCGTGCACCCCAACAGTCTCAGGTACGCGGCAGCGACCGGCACGGTCTTGATCAGGTGGGAAGGCGCGCGGCAGCCGACCGTCTGGACCGTGCCGCCGCCAGTGGACGACCCTCGCGACGCCCGCCTCGAACTGGCCCGGCGCTACCTGCATATCTACGGTCCCGCCACGCCCGGGGCCTTCGCCCGCTGGGCGGGGGTCGGCGCCCGGCAGGCCATCGCGGCGTTCGAGACGCTCCGCGAGTCGCTGGCGCCGGTCCGGACACCGGTCGGCGAGGGCTGGATCCTCGCCCAGGACGAATCGGCCTTCCGCGCCCCGCCGCGGCCCGGCGCACCGGCGCGGCTGCTCCCCAGCGGCGACGCCTATTTCCTCCTGCACGGCTCTGATCGCGACCTCCTGGTCCCGGACGCCGGCCGGCGCGGCGCGCTGTGGACCCCGCGCGTCTGGCCCGGCGGCCTCCTGGTCGAGGGAGAGATCGCCGGGACCTGGCGGCGCGCAGGCGCGGTGGTGACCGTGCAGCCCTGGCAGCAACTGTCGGGCGCGCAACGCGATGCGGTCATCGCGGAAGCAGAATCGCTGCCGCTGCCCGGCCTCGGCAAGCCGATCGTCGTCCACTGGGACGCCTGACCCGCTCGCATCCTCACGTCGCGCAGGCCGCGCCGCACGCCAGGGCCGCAGAGCCCCTGAAGATCAGACGCTGACCGGCATCGCGCCCTTCCTGGCGGTCATGCCCGGCGCCCGCCGCCCGCCGGGGATTGACACATGCTGACCGGTCGTATTAATTTCTTACCATGCGGTCAGAAAGTAAGCCGATCGGTCAGCCGAGGCCGAGGGAGCGGACCTTCATCGAGACCGCGCGGCGGGCGCAGATCATGGCGGCCGCCATCGACACCATCGCTGAGCTGGGCTACGGGCAGGCCTCCCTGGCCCGCATCGCCGAAACCGCCGGCACCAGCAAGGGCGTGATCCTTTACCACTTCGGCGGCAAGGACGACCTGATGAGGGAACTGGTCGCCGAGCTGACGGCCAAGGGCCGGGCCTACCTGGGGCCACGGCTCGAGGCCCAGCCGACGGGCACGAGCATGCTCCGCGCCTACATCGAGTCGAACCTGGCCTTCATCAGCGAGAACCGCAACCACGTGCTGGCCACCGTCGAGATCGCGCTGAACGGCCGCAGCACCGACGGCAGCGCGCTGTACGACATGTCCATCCGCGAGACCGGGGCGACCGCGCTCCAGGAACTGCTCGCCCACTTTCAGGGCACCGGCGAGTTCCGGGCCGACTTCGACCCTCTGGTCATGGCGCTGGCGATCCGCGCCACCCTCGACGCGGTGCCGGCCCGCATGGCCCGCGATCCCGGTCTCGACCTCGACCACTACGGCCGCGAACTGGCGGACGTGTTCCAGATCGCTACCCGGCCCGGGGGGAGCCACCCCGGGACCACCGCCCACGAGTAATCAGCGGAGGAGACATGAAACCTTACTTCGAAACCAGCCACCTCGCCGGCCTGCTGCTCCTGATGGTCACGTTGGCCTGGGGCTCGATGGAACTCGCCAAGACCAACAACAGGCGAGAGGGCGCGACCAGGGTTGGCGGCGGCGGCCGGACGTTCGCCGCTTACCCGGTCATGATCGTCGCGGTCGGGACGCTCTACCTGGCCCCGCGCATCGTGCCCGCCGCCGCCATCCGCCCGGCCGCCGCCGCCTTCGCCGCCGGGATGGCGATCCTGCTGAGCGGCCTGGTGCTGCGAGGGTGGTCCATCAAGACGCTCGGTGACTACTTCACCGGCACGGTCATGGTCAGCTCGGACCAGCCGGTGATAACGGCCGGGCCCTACCGGGTGCTGCGCCATCCCAGCTACACCGGGTACCTGCTGGCCAACGCCGGGGTGGGCCTGGCTTCGGCGAACTGGGCGGGCCTGGCCGCGATGCTGCTGCTCCCGCTGCCGTTCTTCCTGTGGCGTATCCGTGCCGAGGAGAACGCGCTGCTGGCCACGCTCGGCGACAGCTATCGCGCCTACGCGGCGCATCACAAGCGCCTGGTCCCGCTGGTCTGGTGACCGGAGCAGGACAGGGGACGGCGCGGGATCACCAGCACCGACAGGAGACGGCAATGGCGGATTCAGTCACGCAAATGGTGGCCATCGTGACCGGCGGTGGCTCGGGGATCGGCGAGGCCTTGTGCCACGAGCTGGTGCGACGCGGCACGCGGGTGGTCGTCGCCGACATCAACGCAGCGGACGCCGGGCGGGTGACGGCGGCCATCACGCGCGGCGGCGGGCAGGCCGAGGCCCGCACCGTCGACGTGGCCAGGGAGCAGGACGTCAGGCGGCTGGTCGAAGACACCGCCGCCGCCCGCGGCCGCCTGGACTACCTGTTCAACAACGCGGGCATCGCGATCGGGGGTGACGCCCGCGACCTGACCCTGGATCACTGGCACCGGGTCCTGGGCGTGGATCTTTACGGCGTCCTGCACGGCATGAGCGCCGCGTACCCGATCATGGCCAGCCAGGGGTTCGGCCACATCGTGAACACCTCATCCGCCGCCGCGTTCTTCGGCGCCTCGGGCAACGCCCCGTACTGCACCGCCAAGCATGCCGTGCTGGGACTGTCCCTGTCGCTGCGCGCGGAGGGCGCCGACCTGGGGGTGAAGGTCAGCTGCGTCTGCCCCGGGTTCGTGCGCACCAACATCTTCGAGAACGCCCGCGCCGTGGGCGTGACCCTGCCCGACGGCGTGCCCCGGGAGCGGCTCGCAGGCGCGCCGGCCAGGATGATGGCGGCGTCACGCGCGGCGCAGGTAATCCTGGACGGCGTGGCTCGCAACAAGGCGCTGATCGTCTTTCCCGCCAGCATGCGCTGGGCGATTCGCGCTGGACAGCTCTTCCCAGGCCTCAGCGAGCGGGTCCTGGTGCGGCACATGCGGCAGCTGCGGGAATACCGGACAGCCGCGGCCGTGGCCATTTGACCTCGCCGCGCCCTCGGTCGCAGACGCGGTTGCGCGGCGGCATGGCCGCCCGGACAATGGAGCCAATGTCTGGGTCCAATCGGCGCACCTTTGGCCTGACGCTGCCGGTCGAGCTGCGTAACGCCCTGGATGGATGGCGGCGTGGCGCCGGGCCGCTGCACCAGCGGCTGGCTGCGGCGCTCGCCGACGCGGCGGAACGAGGGGAACTGCTTCCCGGCACCAGGCTCCCGCCCGAGCGCGACCTCGCGGTCCACCTCGGCCTGGCGAGGACGACCGTCTCGGCGGCCTACGGGCAGCTCGAGCTGCGAGGCCTGGTCGCCCGCCGGCAGGGCAGGGGCACGCACGTGACCGGCGCCGAGGGCGCGGCGGACGTGGCGCGGGCGGCCGAGCTGGCCACGTCGCTGCAGCGTAACGTGCTGTTCCGCCGGCTCGGCGAGGACCCGGCGGACGCGGTCGACCTGCTCGGGAGCTGCGAGGCGCCCGGTCCGGCGGTCCGCGACGCCCTGGCCCGCGCCGGGGCCGCGGTCAATGTCGGGGACCTGGCGGACGGGCATGGCTACCTGCCGCTCGGCTACCTGCCGCTGCGCCGCGCCGTCGCGGGCCGCCTGACGGCACGGGGGCTGGTGACCGACGAGGAGGAGATCCTGATCACGGCCGGGGCCCAGCAGGCGCTGAGCCTGCTGGGCGGCTACTATGCCGCCCCTGGCGCGGTGATCGTGGTCGAGGACCCGACGTTCCCTGGCGCGATCGACGCGTTCCGGACCGCGGGCGCCAGGATCTTGACCGTGCCGGTCGGCCAGGCGGGCGCCGATGCCGGGTTGCTGGCCGCGACGATGTCCCAGAGCCAGGCGCGGGCCGTGTACCTGATGCCGACGTTCCATAATCCGACCGGCTGTGTGGTTCCGGCCCAGGCCAGGCGCGAACTCGCCCGGCTGTGCCAGATCAGCGGGATCCCGTTCATCGAGGACAACACCCTGGCCGAGCTCGCGCTGGGCAACGAGCCGCCTCTTCCGCTGGCGGGCTATGCGCGCGACGCGCCGATCGTCTCGATCGGGTCGCTGAGCAAGGTGTTCTGGGCCGGGCTGCGCGTGGGCTGGATTCGCGCCCCTCGGCCGGTCATCGCCCAGCTCGGCAGGCTCAAGGCCGTCACCGACCTGGGCACGTCGCTGGTCAGCCAGGCGATCGCGGTCAACCTGCTGGCCGACGCCGACCGCATCCGCGACCTGCGCCGCCGCGAGCTTGCCGAGCGCCTCGCGCTGCTGCAGGACCTGCTCGGCCGGCACCTGCCCGGCTGGACCTGGCGCCCGCCAGACGGCGGCCTGTGCGTCTGGGCCAGGCTGCCGGACGGCAGCGCAACCGACCTGGCCCAGATCGCGGGCCGGCACGGCGTGCTGATAGCTCCTGGCCCGGTCATGTCCCCCACCGGCCGGTTCGACGACCACGTCCGGCTGCCGTTCGACCATCGGCTGGCCACGCTCGAGCAGGGCATCGGCCGTCTCAGCCGCGCGTGGCAGGCCTACCGGGGCGTGCTCGACGCGCATGGCACGCGGCGGATCGACGTCATCGTCTGACGGCGGACCGGCGGACCGTCCAGGCCAATCCCGAGTTGATTGGCATGCGCCAAACGCGCGAAAGTGCGATCGTGAGCAGCGAGCGCCTCGTCATCCGCCCGGCCACCGTCGACGACATCAGCCAGATGAGCGGCGTCCTCGAGCGTGCCGGGCTCAGCTCGTCCAGGCCGGAGATTCTCGAGTTCAACCTGACCAGCTCCGCGGCCCAGATGTTCGCGGCCTGCCGGAACGGCCGGGTGGCCGGCGTCGCCGGATGCGTCCGCTTCGGGCGTACCGGGTGGCTCGGCAACGTCGCGGTCGACGATGACTTCCGCGGCCAGGGACTCGGAACGGCGATCAGCCAGACGGCCGTCGACTGCCTGCACCAGGCCGGGGTGGAAACGGTGCTGCTCACCGCCACCGAACTGGGCAAACCGATCTACGAACGGATGGGTTTCGCCGACGAGGGCGTCTCCTACGGCCTCTGGGAACGGCGACGGCGGCCGGTCCCTGGCCGCGATCGGCCGGCCGCGGTCAAGCCCGGCCAGATCGACCAGGCCATAAGGCAGGACGCCGACGCCACCGGCGAGGACCGGGCCAGCTACCTGGCGCCTTTCGCCGGCCGGGCCTTCGTGCCGGCCGGGCCCGGCCAGGCAGGGTACCGGGTCGCGCTGCCGTGGGGCGGCGGGCCGGTCATCGCGGCCGACGCCGCGTCCGCACGGCCGCTGATCGTCGACATGATCCGGGCCAGCCCGAGGTCGCGGCTCGCGTTTCCCGAGCCGAACGCGCAAGGCGCGGCTCTTGCGGCGTCGCTCGGATTCCAGCTGGCCCGGCGCGTCCGCCGGATGCGGCTCGGCCCGTCCGTCCCTGGCTACCGCCCGGGAGCGATCTACAACGTCTTCAGCCTCGCGGCCGGGTAACGGTCGCAGCCCAGTCGTTCCCCCACAGCAGCTCACCAGCAAGCGGAGGTTCCCATGGCAGTCCCGTACTCCGAGCAGGCCGCCGACGTCCCCGCGGCTCCCGGCAGGCAGCCGACCGAGACCGGTACCAGCCGGGTCAAGCGTGGCATGGCTGACATGCTGAAGGGCGGGGTGATCATGGACGTGGTCACCCCGGACCAGGCCAAGATCGCCGAGGATGCCGGGGCGGTGGCGGTGATGGCGCTGGAGCGGGTGCCGGCCGACATCCGGGCCCAGGGCGGGGTGGCCCGGATGAGCGACCCGGACATGATCGAC
>JASIJN010000211.1 GCA_030050125.1 Streptosporangiaceae bacterium
CCGTAGGTGACGGTGTCGGTGGTGGCCCAGGTGGCGGAGGCGGGCAGCGGGTAGGTAATGCCAGTGGCGTCGCCGTCGGCGTTATAGGCATAGCCGACGGTCTGCCCGGCGCCATTCTGCGCGGAGGTCAGCTCGCCGAACGAGTCGTAGCCGTAGGTGGAAGTGCCGGTGCCGTCGGTCATAGACGTGAGCTGACCGTCGGCGTCGTAGGAGTAGGTAACCGAGTGGGCCGACGACCCGGAGTAGGTAACCGTGGCCTGGTTGGCCAGCGGAGTGTAGGTCCACGTCGTCGTCACGCCATCGGGGTCGGTCGACGTCAGCTGGTTCCCGTCCGGGTCATAGGTCGCGGTCGTGGTGGCACCGGACGGAGCCGCGGCCGTAGCCGGAGTGGTAGTCGACACAAGCTCGTCGGCCGAGTCGTAGGAGTAGGTGGTCTGGTAGCCCGCCTGTGTCGGGTAGGCCGTCGGGTCCACGATGTCGGGGTGGGCGGGGTTGGTGTTGCACGGTGCGACACCGCCGGTGTTCCCGTCGGCGTACACCACTGAGGTGGTGTCGCCGTCCGCGTTATAGCAGTACGACACGGTCGATGCGGCCGACGTTCCCGCCCCGCTCGTCACCGACGCCAGCTCGTCGGCATCGTTATAGGTATAGGTCGTGACCTGCGCCGCCCCGCCATTGCTGACTGCCGGTGCGGTGACGCTGACCAGGTTCCCGGCGCCGTCATAGGTGTTGGTCATGGTCACGGTGCCGCTTTGCCCAGCCGGCGCCGGCTCGGTGATTTCCGTCCGCTGATTCAGCGCGTCGTAGGTATAGGTGGTCGCGTCCGAGGCCAGCCGGTCGGTATACCCAGCCGGATAGGCGGTCGGGCAGGAGGCGGCCGTCAGGCCGCCAGCCGCCACGCCGACCGCGGGCACCGTCTGGGCCACGTTTCCCGCGGCGTCGTAGCAGGTGAGGGTGGCGTCGCCGTCTGGGTTGGTGACCAGGATGGGCTTGTCGTCGGCGTTGTAGGTGGTGGTGGTGGTGTACCCGCGGTTGTCGATGACGCCGGTGCGGTTGCCGTCAGCGTCGTAGCTGTAACTCGTCGTGCGCGGCGCGTCGGTGTAGCCAGCGCCGCCGCCTTCTGTGACGGTGGTCTCCTCGCCGTCGGCGTTATAAGCCGTCGAGGTGGCGTAATTCCCCGCGTTCGCGCCGGCGACGTTGCCGTCCGGGGCTACCTCGGTCAGCTGCTCGCCGTCGGCGTTGTAGGTGTCAGTGGTGGTGGCCAGCTGAGAGCCGTTCCCGTCTGGGGTCGAGCTGGAGATCACATCCCCCTGCGAGTCGTATTCCAGCTGAGTGACGACGTCGTCGGCGTTGATGGTCGCGCACGGCAGCGACGCCGAAGGCGGGATGTACGCGCAGGTGATGTCCGTGCCGTTCAGCGATACGGAGTTGCCCTTGAACAGCTGGTAGGTGGTCTGCGAGTACTCGTAGCTGCCGCTGGGCGAGTAGACCCCTGTTGTGCTGTACAGCTCGTTGCCGTCGGTGTCGTACAGGTTGTAGGTGACGCCTTCGGGCGGCGCTGAGGATGGCAGGGTGATCACCCCGCCCGGCGCCACCGGAGACGGCGCCGATGCGCCGTCCGCGCAATCATCTGTCGACGACGCCTCGTCAATGCTGGAGCAGCTGGCGTCTTGCAGGGCGGTGGTGTAGGTGTCAGTGGCGGTGCCGTCCTGGGTGCCGACGCCGTCCGGCGCCGTCGTAGAGGTGGGGTTTCCGTCGGCGTCGTACGTGGTGGTGCTGGTCTCGCCGTCACCGTCAGTGGTGGTCGTGTCTTGCAGGCTGCCGCCGGCCGGGTTGGCGCTGCTGGGAGCGGCGGTGTCGGGGACCGAGTCGCTCTCCGACGTTAGCGTGGCACCGGTCGCGCCGGTCCAGTCCGACTGGGCGGCCAGGCTGCCCTGGTCATAGTCATAGACGGTGTTGTTGCCGTCGGGTTCGGTGACGGTGACGAACCCGGTGCCGGTCGCGGAGTCCAGGCAGTCCCCGGAGGCGGCGTTGACGCAATAGTTAAAGGTCGTCTTCCAGCCCATCGGGTCGGTCTGGCTGGTGACCTCATTGGAGGAGCTGTAGACGTTGACGATGTCGTCGCCGGCGTCGGGGCCGCCGGGCTGGGCGTTGGGTTCGGTGATGGTGAGCAGGTTGTTGGCTTGCAGCGGCCCGTTGGAGCCGGCGCCGTAGGTGTAGGAGGTGACGTTGCCCATCGGGTCGGTCGCCGAGGTGAGCTGATCGGAGGAGTTGTAGGCGTAGGTCCACTGGCGGCCCATCGGGTCGGTGACCGAGGTGACCAGCCCGGAGGCGTTGGAGCCGAGGACCAGGGCCCGGCCGGACGCGGAGGTGATGGTCTCGCACGCGGTCGCGGTGGAGGGGCAGGCCTGGCTGGAGTCGCCGGTGACGGCCGAGCCCGGCGCGGGAGATTCGTAGGTGATGGTCAGGGTGTTCCCGGCGGTGTCGGTGTCGGAGATGAGGTTCCCGTCCCAGGAATATGTGTAGGCGTCTGCGCCGGGCGAGGGCACGAACGTATAGGTGTCGTTGCTGGTGCTGCTGGTCAGGGTGGCACCCTGGTTGACCGGCAGCACGCAGTACCCGCCCGCGGTCACCAGCGGGGAGGTGCAGGTGCCTGAGCTGGTCTGGGGGTAGAAGGTGATCTGGGCGCCGCCGGGCTGAGTGATGGTGATGTTCCCGCCGACCGGGTAGACCGGGAACGCCGGGCTGGAGGTGGCCACCGCTTCGAGGATGGAGCTGGAGTCCTGGTCGGGGATGAACACGTCCCCGGCCGGGTCGGTGCCCACGTCTATGGGCATGTCCAGCAGCGCGGAGGCGGCGGGCCCGCCGGTGCCGGAGTTCCCGGCGGTGCCGGCGGTGGACCCGGCGATGGTGTACAGGTCGCCGGCGGTCATCTGCTGGGACCACTGGGTGCCGTTGGCGGCGGCGACCTCGCGGACCTGGTTGTTGTCCGCGTCGGCGACGTAGATGTCCCCGGCGGTGTCGGCGGCGACGTCGGTGGGGTCATCGAGCAGGGCGGAGCTGGCCGGTCCGGTGTCGCCGGAGTTCC
The DNA here is from genome assembly GCA_030050125.1 of Streptosporangiaceae bacterium. Next base: position 3,089 of record JASIJN010000211.1, read on the forward strand.
CGGCGGTGCCGGAGGAGTTGCCGGCGATGGTGTAGATGTCGCCGGCCTTCATGGACTGGCCGAACTGGGTGTGCGTGGTGGCGGCCAGCTCCTGGATGCGGTTGTTGACGGTGTCGGCGATGTAGACGTTGCCGACTGCGTCGACCGAAACGCCGAACGGGTCGGATAGCAGGGCCGAGGTCCCCGGTCCGCCGTCCCCGCTGGTGCCGTAGCCACCGGTAGCGCTGCCGGCGATGGTGTAGATTTCGCCGGCGGTCATGGTGATGCCGTACTGGGTGCCGGAGGCGGCGGGGACTTCCTCGATCCGGGAGTTGACGGTGTCGGCGATGAATAGGTCCCCGGCCTTGTCCACCGCGATGCCGGAGGGCTCGTCCAGCAGCGCGGAGGTGGACGCGGTGCCGCTGGGTGAGACCCCGGCGGCGCCTGTGGCCGACCCCGCCACGGTGTAGGTGTCGCCGGCGGTCATGGCGATGCCGAACTGGGTGTGGCCGGCGGCGGCGACCTCCACAATCCGGTTGTTGTCGGTGTCGGCGATGTAGACGTCGCCGTTGCCGTCGACGGCCACCGAGGTCGGCACGTCCAGCAGTGAGCTGGCGGCCGGGATGCCGTTGGGCGAGCCGCCCAGGGCGCCGGTCGCGCTGCCGGCGATGGTGTAGGTGTCGCCGGCGGTCATGGCGATGCCGAACTGGGTGTGGCTGGAGGCGGCGATCTCCTGGACCCGGTTGTTGCCCTCGTCGGCGATGTACAGGTTGCCGTCGGCGTCGCCGGTGACCCCGTCGGGATTGGACAGCGCGGCGCCGGTCGCCGGCCCGCCGTCGCCGGCGTCGGTCAGGTCGTACCCGTCGCCGGCCAGGCCGGTGATGTCATACGGCGAGGAGCCCGACGCCTCCCGGACTTGGTTGTTGTAGGTGTCGGCCAGGTAGACCGTCTGCCCGCTGTTCCACAGGCCCTCCGGGCCGTCCAGCAGCGCCGAGGTGGCCGTGCCGCCGTTCCCGGAGTCGCCCGCCGTGCCCGACGCCGACCCGGCGATCGTGTAGATGTCGCCCTCGGTCATCGACTGGCCGCCCGTGGTGCCCGTGGACGCTGCCAGTTCCTGCACCCGGTTGTTGCCGGTATCGGCGATGAAAACGTCGCCGACGGTTCCGAACGAGGCGACCGCGTCCGGTGCGTCCAGGTCGGAAGAGGTGGCCTTCTCATTGTCCGCGCCCAACCCGCTGGCCCCGGACGAGGAGCCGGCGACGGTGTAGATGTCGTTGGCGGTGAACGATGAGCTGTTGCCCCACTCGGCGCCGGCGTTCTTGGCCTCTTCCTGGATCCGGTTGTTGCCGGTGTCGGCGATGATCAGGTCCCCGTCGGTATCGATCGCGATGTCGGCCGGGGCGTTCAGCAGCGCGGAGGTCGCCGCCCCGCTGTCGCCGGAGTCGCCGGACTTGCCGCTGCTGCTGCCCGCCACTGTGTACACGTCGTACGGGCTCATCGACTGGCCCCACTTGGTCTGGCTGACCTGCGAGACCATCTGGATCCGGTTGTTGCCGGTATCGGCGATGTACAGGTTGCCGCCCGCGTTCCCGCCGATGAACACGCCCTCCGGCTGATTCAGGTCCGAAGAGGTGGCCGCCTCCCCATCGCTGCCGTCGCCTTTGGTGGTCGTGCCGGCCACGTAGTACACGTCTCCCGCGGTGGCCGTGGCCGGGATGTCCCCGTACCCGGCGCCCCACGGGTCGGAGGAGGCGGCCAGTTCCAGGATCACGTTGTGGTAGGTGTCGGCGATGAACACGTCGCCGTTGTTGTCGACCGCGATCCCGGACGGGTCCCGCAAGCTGAACTTGGACGCCGCCGTGCCGCTGGCCGGCAGCCCCGACGCGCCGTCCGGGCTGCCCACGATCACGTAGGCGTCGCCGGCGGTCATGGAGATCCCCCACTGCGTCCCGGTCGACCCCGCGATCTCGATCACCTGGTTCGCCGCCGCGTCGGCGATGTAGGTGTTGCCGCCCGAGCTGACCACCGCCGACGGGCCCGCGATCGCCGCGCCCGCAGCCGGGCCGCCCAGCCCGTTATCGGTGGCCAGACCGTCGATCATGTACGCGTCCCCGGCCGCGGGCTTATCCGATGCCACCGACGTCGCCCAGTTATCGGTCCACCCGTAACCGAGCGGGCCTGGCGTCCCCGCCTGCGCCTGCTGCTCGGCCACATCCGCGTCATACGTCCGGGCGAATGACAGCGACGGCCCGAAGGTCGGGATTGACAGGTCGGTGTCGGACTGAGTGAAGTCGCCGTTCTCAGTGTTCACCGGGTCCGCGGCAGTCGCCTGCGATACCCCGCGCGCCGCCGGGTTCGATCCGCCGCCGTCGGTCGCCCCCGCCGGCACCTCCCCGCCGACCGAGGGGGCCAGCGCATCTGTGGCCGCCGACGCTGGGGGCGTGCCCAGCAGGACGTAAGGCTGCCCGCTCACCCCGTCCGACGCGGTGAAGTTCGCGCTCGCGTCCGATCCGGCGTCGTAGGCAACCGGGGTGAACATGGCCGGCCAGGAATCGAAAGCCTCCTCCACCGGGCACGACGGCGACAGGAACCCGGTGCTGCCCGTGCCCAGGTCGCTGCCGGTGAACCCGCCGAACGTGCCCGCGTTGCTGGCCTCCCACGGGTTCACGGTGCCGGTGTCGGTGCAGGCCAGGTTCCCGTTCACGCTCACCCCGGCCGTGCCGATCCCGTCCACCCCGGCCAGCAGCGACACCGCCGTGCCCGCCGGCGATGTCGAGTACCCGCAGTTCAGCGACAAGTACAGACCGGTCACGCTGCCCGAGGAGGGCTGCCGCGCGGCGTACCCGACCGCGTCGGTGATCAGCGCGTCCGCGCCGGTCGTGCCCGGCCGGGCTGGCGCGGTGCCCACCACCGCGACGTTCCCGGTCACCCAGCCTTCCCACTGCGACCCCAGCGAGGACGCCGACGGCGCCGTCGCCGAGCACGAGCTGCTGGTCGACGAGTCGCCGATAACGACCGCCGCATACGAGTCGAACGTCGACTGGGTCATCGCCGCCAGCGTCGCCGGGGTGACCTGCGTGATCGTATACCCGGCCGCTTGCAGCAGCGCCGTCTCCGGCGCGGTCGTCTCCCCGTTCACCAGGACCACCGCCACCGACGGGCTGGTCTGCGCGTGCGCGGTCGGCGCCTTGGCCACCGCCACCGCCGCAACCCCGGCCATCACGCCGCCGATCGCCGCCACCGGCACCACCCACGAACTGGCCGCCAGCACCGGCCCCATCACCCCGGCCACGACCCGCCGACCCGCCAGCCACCGCCGCCGCCGCGCCGTGCCCGCACGGTAACCGTCTGCCAGCCCGCGGAATCCGTCCAGCAGCGCCATGGCCAATCCTCCTGTAAACGGTAGGAGCTGTAACTTCAATAAGGACTTAGTGGAAAGAGTGAATGCATTTTTATATTGGCTAGCCAATACGCGAGCGGGGCGAGGTTGCCGGCGACTGGCCCGCGGGCGCGGGACCACGTAACGGGGCGCCCCCGGTCAAGTCACTGGGGCGAATCCGGCCGCGCGCAGCAGCTGATCCACCGGCGCGAGGTCATAGAGGCCGGCCAGCGATCCCACCGGTCCCAGCGTCCCTGCTTTCGCGGCCTGCCTGGCCTGCGCCAGCACCGAGGACTCCAGCACATCGCAGCTGAACCTGAACCTGCCCGCCTGCCTGGCGAACTGCGGCACGCTGGTGCGCTGCCCTAGCGCGGTCAGCTCGGCCGCCGCCATCCGCCACGCCCGTATCGGATCGAGTTGCAGCAGCTGGCTGGCCTGCACCTGACCCTTCAGCAGGCCCTGCACCCTGCCCGGCTGCGTGGCCAGGAACCGCGCGGTCACCGCCAGCACCACCGCCGACTGGGCCTGGCTGGACGCCGCCCCCGAGATCACCCGGATCCCGCCGCGAGTGGCCAGCCACGCGGCCACCGCCGACACCGGGCCCAGATACGCGGCATCCAGCTGCCCGGCGGCCAGCGCCGCCTCCGCCCCGGCCGCAGACCCGAACCGCACCGGCACCAGCACCACCGACGGGCCGAGGTCCGCGCGGAACAGGTTGTCCTGCAGGCCCACCAGCGCGCTGCCATCGCCCGCGGCCGCCACATACCCCAGCCGCAGCCGGTTCGCCGACGTCACCGTCACCGGCCCAGCCGCCAGCGCCGCCGCGCCGCCCGCGCCGGTCTGCGCCGCATCCGAATAACGCCGCCCCGGCGACGAGAGGCCCACCAGCAGCAGTGCAACCCCCGCTGCCAGCAGCGCCACCAACGCCGCCACCACTGCCCCAACCGAGCGCTTCATTCCGGCAACACTCCAAACCTGGCATCCGGCCTGCAGAGGCCCGTGAGGCGAGCTATGCCGGATTGGAGGCATGGCTCACCTGGTCTATTCGAATATAATTCGGAATGCGAAGAAGCCGTTGACGGCCATTAATAGGTTCAGTTGCCGCAGCCTTCGCAGGTCGACATGGGACGGAGCCAAATCAGCGACAAACCCCAAGACGTGGGCGTTTATGAACGCTTTCTCGCAACGCCCGACTGCTGTTGACGGTCTTAAAAGTCTGTCCGCTCAAGTCAATGGTGGTGCCGGAGCCCATGGAGGGATCCAGCAGCCATCACGGCTAATCTAGGCAGGCACAGTAGGCGTTACAGTGCGTCCCGTGCGGCACACATTGAGGTCCAATCGCGACGCGTGCCGTGCCGGGGGCAAGCGCCGCGGCAGCGGAAAGGCCGATGAAGAGTGCCGTTACCAGGCGTATGACTCTGTTTCGCATAGCTACCTCGAGATGATGGGTGTCTGGCTGGGGGTTAGGACGAGCGTCAGGAACTTGGCAAGATCTGCGTACGATCCGCCGGCTGGCAGCTCACCGGCGCGAAGCGGTCCCGTCTGAGTGCCGGTGTTCGGCGCATGCTGTGCCTTTGTGTCTGTCGTGGCCCTGCTGGACAGCTAGAAGCATTGCGGAGTATGGCAATCCGGTACATGCGGGATAGGCTGCGGGTTCACCGGCAGTTCTGCCGGTAAACCCGCAGATGCCTGCCCGCGGGCGGCTGTAGGGCGCGGTCAGATTGCCGCTGACAGAGGCTCCGGCCATTATCGGCGCCAGATTGAGGTGACGCGTGGTTCGTCCGGCTGCCGACCCGCGGGACTTCGGCGCCCTGGTACGCGAGGGCAGGGCCGCGGCCGGGCTCACCCAGGAGGATCTCGCCGAGCAGACCGGGCTGGGCGTGCGGACAATCAGCGATATCGAGCGCGGCCTCATCCGCAGGCCACACCGCAGCTCGGTCGAGCTGATCTGCGCGGCCCTGGGCCTGAGCGAGGGCGGCCGCAGCGGCAGCACGCGTGCTCGCGGTCCGGTTACGCCGGTGACGGCTGCCGGACAGCCGACCGGGGCGATCGTGCCCCGCCAACTGCCTGCCGCGGTGAACCACTTCACCGGCCGAGCCGCCGAGCTGGATGCCCTGTCGGGCATGCTGAATGACCCCTGCGCCGCGAGGACTGTCCTGATCTCCGCCTTGGCCGGCACGGCCGGGGTGGGCAAGACCGCGCTGGCGGTGCACTGGGCGCACCGGGTCGCCGCCCGGTTCGGCGACGGCCAGCTATATGTGAACCTGCGCGGCTTCGACCCCTCCGGCAGCCCGGCCGCCCCGGAAGGAGCCATGCGGGGGTTCCTGGACGCGCTGGGCGTGCCGCCGGAACGGATCCCGCCGGGCCCGGATGCGCAGGCGGGCCTGTACCGCAGCTTGCTGGCGGATAAGCGGATGCTGATCGTGTTGGATAACGCCCGGGATGAGCAGCAGGTGCGGCCGCTGCTGCCGGCCAGCCCCGCCAGCCTGGTCCTGGTTACCAGCCGCAGCCAGCTGGGCGGGCTGGCCGCCGCC
>JASIJN010000212.1 GCA_030050125.1 Streptosporangiaceae bacterium
ATGGCCGCGTGGAAGCTGGCCCCCGCGCTGGCGGCGGGGAACACCTGCGTGCTCAAGCCCGCCGAGACCACGCCGCTGACCGCGCTGCTGCTGGCCGAGGTGTGCCAGCAGGCCGGGCTGCCGCCCGGCGTGGTGAACGTGCTGACCGGCGCGGGCGAGACCGGCGCCGCGCTGGTGGCCCACCCCGGCGTGGACAAGGTCGCGTTCACCGGGTCGACCGAGGTCGGCAAGCAGATCCAGCGGACGGTCGCGGGCACGGGCAAGCGGCTGACCCTCGAGCTCGGCGGCAAGGCGGCGAACGTGGTCTTCGACGACGCGCCGGTCGAGGCGGCGGTCGAGGGGATCGTGAGCGGCATCTTCTTCAACCAGGGCCACGTCTGCTGCGCCGGCTCCCGGCTGCTGGTGCAGGAGTCGGTCGCCGACGTGGTGGTGGACCGGCTCCGCGAGCGGCTCGGGACGCTGCGGCTCGGCGACCCGCTGGACAAGAACACCGACATCGGCGCGATCAACTCCCGCCAGCAGCTGGACAAGATCCGCGAGCTGTCCGAGGCGGGGGAGGCCGAGGGCGCCGAGCGCTGGTCGCCGCCGTGCCCGCTGCCGGACCGCGGCTACTGGTTCCCGCCCACGGTGTTCACCGGGGTGGCGCAGTCGCACCGGATCGCCCGGGAGGAGATCTTCGGCCCGGTGCTGTCGGTGCTGACGTTCCGCACGCCCGAGGAGGCGGTCACGAAGGCCAACAACACCCCGTACGGGCTGTCCGCCGGGGTCTGGACCGACAAGGGCAGCCGGATCCTGTGGCTGGCGCAGCGGCTGCGCGCGGGCGTGGTCTGGGCCAACACCTACAACCGGTTCGACCCGGCCAGCCCGTTCGGCGGGTACCGCGAGTCCGGCTTCGGGCGGGAGGGCGGCAGGCACGGCCTGGCCGCGTACCTCGATGCCTGACCAGAAACCAGCGGCCAAGAAGTCGTCAAGCAGCAAAAAGACCTCGGCCCCGGGAAGGGCGGCAGCCGCGACGGCCGGCCGGAGGCCGGCCCGAGCGGATGGCGCGCGGGGGGGCCTGGGGGGGTCGTCCCCCCGGGTCAGCACTGACCGGCTGGAGGTCCGCAAGACCTACAAGCTGTTCATCGGCGGGGCGTTCCCCCGGTCGGAGTCGGGCCGGTCCTACCCGGTGACCGCGCCGGACGGCACGCTGCTGGCCCACGCCGCGCTGGCCTCCCGCAAGGACGCCAGGGACGCGGTCGTGGCCGCGCGGGCGGCGTTCGGCCGCTGGTCCGGCGCGACCGCCTACAACCGCGGCCAGGTCCTGTACCGGGTGGCCGAGATGCTCGAGGGGCGCCGCGAACAGTTCGCGAGTCTGTGCGTTCACAGCGAGAATATTGAACGCTCCGGCGCGGAGCGGGAGGTCGCGGCGGCGATCGATCGCTGGGTGTGGTACGCGGGGTGGCCGGACAAGGTGGCGCAGGTCGCCGGGGCGGCCAACCCGGTGGCCGGGCCGTACTTCAACTTCAGCGTCCCGGAGCCGACCGGGGTGGTGGCGGTGCTGGCGCCCGGGGATTCCGGGCTGCTCGGGCTGGTCAGCGTGCTCGCCCCGGTGATCGCCACCGGCAACACGGCGGTCGTGATCGCGAGCGAGCGGCGGCCGCTGGCCGCGGTGGCGCTGGCCGAGGCGCTGGCCACCTCGGACCTCCCGGGCGGGGTGGTGAACGTGCTCACCGGGCGCGCCGCCGAGCTCGCGCCGGTGCTCGCCGGGCACATGGACGTCAACGCGATCGACCTGACCGGCGCCGAGCCGCGGTCCCGGGCCGAGCTGGAGCGGCTGGCCGCCGAGAACGTCAAGCGGGTGTTCGCGGCCGAGGAGGACTGGGCCGCCCCGCCCGGCATCCGCCGGATGCTGGCGTTCCTGGAAACCAAGACCGTCTGGCATCCGGTCGGGATCTAGATCTCGCCGAACAGGCGGTCGCCGGCGTCGCCGAGGCCGGGCACGATGTAGCCGCGCTCGTTCAGCCTCTGGTCCAGCCCGGCCGTGACCACCCGGACCGGGACCGGCTCGTCGGCCGGGAACGCCGCCTCCAGCCTGGCCACGCCCTCGGGGGCGGCCAGCAGGCAGATCGCGGTCACCGCGGCCGCGCCCCGCCCGGCCAGCATGCCGACCACGGTCTCCAGGGTGCCGCCGGTGGCCAGCATGGGATCGAGCACGAACGCGTCACGGCCGGTCAGGTCGGCCGGCAGCCGGGCGGCGTAGGTCGTGGCGACCAGCGTCTCCTCGTCCCGGGCCAGGCCGACGAAGCCGACGTCGGCGCTGGGCAGCAGCCTGGTCATGCCGTCGAGCATCCCGATGCCCGCCCGCAGCACCGGGACCACCAGCGGATTGGGCCGGGCCAGCTTCACCCCGGTGGCGACCGCGACCGGTGTGGTGACCGAGACCGGCTCGGTCTTCATGTAGCGGGTCGCCTCGTAGGCGAGCAGCGTCACCAGCTCGTCGGTGAGCCTGCGGAACGTCGGGGTCTCGGTGCGGGTGTCGCGGAGCGCCGTCAGTTTGTGCGCGATGAGCGGATGGTCGGCAACCAGCGTCTGCATGCCCGGTAGTGTGGCCTGCCCGCGGGGCCGGGCGCCACCGGGCCGGGCCAGTGACCGCGCGCGCTACCCGCCGTCGGGCCCGAACGCGGCGGCGAGTTCGCGCATGGCCCGGTCCAGCAGTTCGCCGAGCTCGGCGTCGGCGGACTCCAGCCACTGCTCGTACGCGGCGACCGCCACCCCGAGCGCGACGTAGGCGATGGTCCTCGGGGCGAGGGCGTCCGGGGGCTGGCCCAGCCGCCCGCCCGCGAACTCGGCGATCACCTCCCGCCACGCCGCGTAGCGCAGCGTGGAGTGCGCCTGCAGCGCGGGCGTGCGCAGGATCAGCTCCATCCGCCGCCGGTGGAACGGAACCTGCTCGGGCGCGATCCGGTTGAAGTCGACGACCGCCACCCGGATCGCGTCCATCAGCGGGGTCCGCGCCGGGCAGATCTTGAGCCGGGCGCGCATCCGGTCGAGCTCGGCCTCGAAGTTCCCCCAGGGGACGTCGTTCTTCGACGGGAAATACCGGAAGAACGTCCGGCGCGCGATGCCCGCCGCGGCGGCGATGTCGTCGATGGTCGTGCGCTCGAACCCGCGCCGCCCGAACAGCTCGAAGGCCGCCTGCTCGAGTTCCTCGCGGGAGGTGACCCGGCGGCGCCCGGCCCGGCCGACCCGCCCGGCAGACCGCGCCCCCGGACCGGGCCGAACCTCTCCCGGAATCGCCCGCACCACAGGAGCATGTCACGGCATGGTCCCCGGGGCGAGCGACGAACCCTCGTGAGTTCCCTGAACGCGCCGTCTCGGGCCATGGCCGGTCCGCCCCTTGTGTCGTGGCACTCGGTGTCTTTACTGTCTGCACTGAGTGCCAGTTACCGGCGGCAGGCGGCCGCCGGGGAAAGGCGGAGGCGGTCATGACCGAGCAGGCAGTGATGGAACCGACGACGGTCGCCGAGCGGGCGCAGGCGCGGCCGGCCGCCGGCGACGCGGCGCCGGACGAGGCGCTCGTCGCCGAGGAACTCCTGGTCGAGGAGGTGTCGATCGACGGGATGTGCGGTGTCTACTGAGCTGTCTACGGAGCTGCCCGGCGCCGGCGGGTTCGACCTGGACCGCCCGTGGCAGATCGACGACCGGGTAGCGGTGCGGCCCGAGCCGTTCGGCGCGCTGCTGTATCACTTCGGCACCCGCCGGCTGTCGTTCCTGAAGAACGCCACGGTGCTCGCGGTGGTGCGGTCGCTGGCCGAGCACCCGAGCGCGCGCTCCGCCTGCGCCGCCGCGGGCGTGTCCGCGGCGGCGCTGCCCGCCTACCAGCGGGCCCTGGCCACCCTGGCCGAGTCGTCGATGATCAGCGAGCGGTCGTGACCGCCGGGCCGGCCACGCTGGTCGCGCAGTTCGAGCGCGGGCTGACCGCGCCGATCTGCCTGACCTGGGAGCTCACCTACGCGTGCAACCTGGCCTGCGTCCACTGCCTGTCCAGCTCGGGCCGCCGGGACCCGCGCGAGCTGAGCACCGCCGAGTGCCGTGAGGTCATCGACACCCTGGAGCGGATGCAGGTCTTCTACGTCAACATCGGCGGCGGCGAGCCGACGGTCCGGCCCGACTTCTGGGACCTGGTCGATTACGCCACCGCGCACCGGGTGGGCGTGAAGTTCTCCAGCAACGGCGTCAAGATCGACCCGGCGGCGGCGCGGCGCCTGGCCGGGAGCGACTACGTCGACGTGCAGATCTCGCTGGACGGCGCGACGGCCGAGGTCAACGACGCCGTGCGGGGCGCCGGGTCGCACCAGACCGCGGTCAGGGCGATGGCGAACCTGGCCGCCGCGGGGTTCCGGGGATTCAAGCTGTCGGTGGTCGTGACCAGGCACAACGTGACCCAGCTGGACGAGTTCAAGGCGCTCGCCGACCGCTACGGGGCCCAGCTGCGGCTGACCAGGCTGCGCCCGTCCGGCCGCGGCGCCGACACCTGGCCCGAGCTGCACCCGTTGCCCGGGCAGCAGCGCCTGCTCTACGACTGGCTCGCCGCGCACGGCGAGCAGGTGCTGACCGGCGACTCGTTCTTCCACCTCTCCCCGTACGGCCAGCCCCTGCCCGGGCTGAACCTGTGCGGGGCGGGCCGGGTCGTCTGCCTGATCGACCCGGTCGGCGACGTGTACGCGTGCCCGTTCGCGATCCACGAGAACTTCCTGGCCGGCAGCGTGCGCCAGCCCGGCGGCTTCGCCGCCGTCTGGCGCGACTCCGCGCTGTTCGCCGAGCTGCGCCGGCCGCAATCGGGCGGCGCCTGCCGTTCCTGCGGGTTCTACGACTCCTGCCGCGGCGGCTGCATGGCGGCCAAGTTCTTCACCGGGCTGCCGCTGGACGGTCCCGACCCCGAGTGCGTGATGGGTCACGGCGCCGAGGCGCTGCGGGCCGCGGACCGGGCGGCCGTGCCCCGCCCGGCGCCCGACCACAGCCACCGTGGCCAGGCCCGGGCGGGGGGC
>JASIJN010000213.1 GCA_030050125.1 Streptosporangiaceae bacterium
CCGGCGGACGGCATGTCAGCTCGGAGGAGGACGACGGCGGGCGCCGTCGCGCCTACGCTGGTGGGCGTGCCCGCCGTCTACGCCTGGCTGAGCCGGCATCCCAGCCTGGTCGACGGCGTTCCCGCGATCGGCCTGGCCCTGCTGGGCCTGCCCTCCGCCTTTGGGCTGGAGGAGTTCGGCCTGCTGGCGATCATCGCCGGGCTGGTGCTCCCGGTGGTGTTCCGCCGCAGGTACCCGGTCCAGGCGTTCGCGATCGCGCTGGGGACCGGTGCGGTGCAGGTTTTCACCGACAGCCCGCCGCTCGGATCCGACCTGGCCATCCTGGTCTTGCTGTATACCCTGGCCGCCTACCGGCCGCGCCAGGTCTCGGTGCCGGGGCTGATCCTCTGCCTGGCGGGCTCGGCCTTCGCCGTGGCCGTCTGGATCCGCGGGCTGGCCGTGCTGGACAAGTTCCTGCTGACCACGGTGATCTTCAGCGGGACCGCGCTGGTGGCCTGGGTGCTCGGCGATTCCATGCGCTACCGCCGCGCGTACCTGACGTCGCTGGAGGACCGGGCCGCCCGGCTGGAGCGCGAGCGCGACCAGCAGGCCAAGATCGCCACCGCGGCCGAGCGGGCCAGGATCGCCCGGGAGCTGCACGACGTGATCGCGCACAACGTCAGCGTGATGGTGGTGCAGGCCGACGGGGCCGCGTACGCCCTGCGCACCGACCCGGACCGGACCGCCCAGGCGCTGGCCGCGATCTCGCTCACCGGGCGCAAGGCGCTGGCCGAGATGCGCCGCCTGCTCGGCGTGCTGCGCTCCGGGGACGAGCAGGCCGACCTGGCCCCCGTGCCCGGCCTTGACCAGCTCCGCGAGCTTGTCGAGCAGGCGCGGCACGCGGGCATGTCGGTCTCGCTCAGCCTCGAGGGCCCGTCCCGGCCGCTGCCCGCAGGCGCCGAGCTGGCCGCCTACCGGGTCGTGCAGGAGTCGCTGACCAACACCCGCAAGCACGGCGGCCTGGGCGCCGCCGCCATGGTCTGCCTGCGCTACGAGCCGGACGGGCTGCTGCTGCGGGTGACCGACGACGGGCTCGGCGCGGCCGCGGCCGTGGCCGACGAGCCCGGGCACGGGCTGACCGGGATGCGCGAGCGGATCGAGATGTACGGCGGGACGGTCCAGGCCGGGCCGCTGCCGGCCGGGGGCTACCAGGTCACCGCGCGGCTGCCGGACAGCACGACGCGAGCCGGAAGCATCGCATGAGCCACGAACACCAGACCATCCGGATCGTGCTCGTCGACGACCAGGAACTGGTCCGCACCGGGTTCCGGATGGTCCTCGAGGCGCAGCCGGACATGACCGTGGTGGGCGAGGCGGCCGACGGGCTGGCCGCGGTGGAGTTCGCCCGGGCGCACACCGCCGACGTCATGGTCATGGACGCGCGCATGCCGCGGCTGGACGGGGTGGCGGCCACCCGGCAGATCCGGCAGGCGGGCGACCGGCCCCGGGTGCTGATGCTCACCACGTTCGACCTCGACGAGTACGCGTTCGCCGCGCTGAAGGCCGGGGCCAGCGGCTTCCTGCTCAAGGACGTGCCGCCCGAGGAGCTGCTGTTCGCCATCCGCGCCGTGCACTCCGGCGACGCGGTGGTGGCCCCGTCGACGACGCGGCGGCTGCTGGACAGGTTCGCGCCGATGCTCCCGGCGGCCGACGCGCCCGCCGCGGCAGAACTGGAGGAGTTGACCGAACGCGAACGGCAGGTGCTGATCCTGGTCGCCCAGGGGCTGTCCAACGCGGAGCTGGCCCAGCGGCTGTTCGTGTCGGAGGCCACGGTCAAGACGCACGTGGGACGGATCCTGGCCAAGCTGGGGCTGCGGGACCGGGTCCAGGCCGTGGTCTACGCCTACGAGAACGGGCTGGTCCGGGCCGGCCGTCAGTAGCCCGGGACGAAGGGCCCTGGCGCCGACCGGGATGCCGCGGCCTACGCTGCGCCCATGACGGAAGGCGGCGGGCACACCCTGCGGGACGGGCGGGTGGTCATGGTCGAGCCCGCCGGCCCGGACCAGGTCGCCGCCATCACCGAGCTGTACCGGCAACTGTCCCCGGAATCCTTCCGCAGGCGCTTCCTCGGCGGCCATCCCTGCGCGGCCGTGGTGGCCCGCCTCGCCCGGATTGACCCGGCCGCCGGGATGGCGTCCCTGACCGCCCGCGTCGCCGATGAGCCCGGCGTGCTCGCGGGCGAGGCGCGTTACGTCCGCATGGAGCCGGGGGTGGCTGAGCTGGCGCTGACCGTGCTGGACCGCTACCAGGGCACCGGGCTGGGCCGGGTGCTGCTGGACGCCCTGGTCGAGCGGGCCCGCCGGGACGGGCTGCAGCGGCTGCGGGCGGTGGTCAGCGTGTCCAACGTGCCGATGCTCCGCCTGCTCAGCCACTACGGCCTGGTCCTGGGCGATGCCGAGGAAGCCGACCCGCCGTTGGTCGCCTGCGTGGATATCTCGGTAACCGGTGGCATGCCCGGGTGGTCCGCAGCCGCCGGCCCGCGGGTACTCATCGAGCGGAGTGGCTGGTTCGAGGACGGTCGCGCGGCAGCGCTGCGGGCCGCGGGGAACGAGGTCCTGCAGTGCCCCGGGCCGCAGCGGCTGCCCGGGCGCGTCTGCCCGCTGCTCACCACCGGCCACTGCGGGCTGGCCGAGACGGCCAGCCGCATCGTCTGCCTGCTGCCCGCCGACGATCAGGACGGCCAGGCCATCATCGCAGCGCACATGCGGCGCTGGCCGGACCGCGTGGTCACCTGACCCAGCGTTCGCCAGCCGCGGCACGCAGCACGGCGAACCACGACCGCGGCACGCAGCACGGCGAACCACGACCGCGGCACGCAGCACGGCGAACCACGACCGCGGCACGCAGCACGGCGAACCATGACCGTCGGCACGCAGCACGGCGAACCATGACCGTCGGCACGCAGCATGTTGCGATTTGCATACAGCAAATGGCTCACCACGGTATTCTCCGCTCAAATACGCTGTGAAAGGCTGCGATTACACAATGTTACAGACGCACGGCTTCGCCGACGGCCCGCTGATCCCGGGGCTGAGCTACCTGGCGTCCTGCCTCGGCCTCTTCCTCGGCTTGCGCTGCGCCGCCCGGGCCCGGGCCTGCGAGGACACCACGCAGGTCTGGTGGCTGCTGCTGGGCGGAGCATCGATCGGCGGCGCCGGCATCTGGGCCACGGGCTTCCTGGCCATGCTGGGGTTTGCCGTGTCCGGCGAGCCCACCCGCTACAACGTCGCGATGACCCTGGTCAGCCTGCTGGTCGCGGTCGGCATCGCCACCGCCGGGCTGCTGATCGTGGGACTGGGCCGGGACGAGGCGCGCGCGCTGCCCGCGGCCGGGCTGACCGCCGGGCTCGGCGTGACCGTCGCGTACGTGCTGGCCATGGCGGCCATGCGGATGCCGGGCCGGCTGTCCTACGACCCGGCGCTGTTCATGGTGTCGGCCGCGATCGCGGTCATGGCGGCGACCGCGGTCATGT
>JASIJN010000214.1 GCA_030050125.1 Streptosporangiaceae bacterium
GACGACCCGAACGCCGAGCCGCCCGCGGTCATGGCCGAGGCCGCGCTGATGCTGTGCCACCGCGAGCCCGCGACCATGACCGGCCGCATCGCCTACTCGCAGGAACTGCTGGCCGAGCTGGGCGTCACGGCGCCGTAGCCCCGGTCTACCGGGCCGTCGCCGCCATGCCGAGATCGTTGGCAACGCGCATGCCGAGGTCGGGGTCCACCTTGGCCCAGTAGTCCCGGACCGCGCGCTCCTGGATGAAGCGCTCCACCCCCTGGCTCAGGTGCCAGACGATGTTGCCGGCCAGGTGATCGCGATCGGTCGGCGTCATTACCTGGCGGTAGAGCGTGCCGGGCTGGACGAAGTCGTCGTCGTCCTTGTGCGCCTCGTAGGCCGTGCGGGTGATCTCGGCGCCATCGACGAACCAGCCGGGATCGGGGTGGCGCTGCGGATCGGCCTGGGGCCCGCCGTAGCTGTTGGGCGCGTACACGGGCTGGCTCCCGCTGTGGTAGTACGCCATCGGGCCGTCTTTGTAGTAGTTGTGCACCTCGCTGACCGGGCGGTTGACCGGCAGCTGGTCGTAGTTCGGGCCGATGCGGTAGCGAGCCGAGTCGCCGTAGGCGAACATCCGGCCGAGCACCATCCGGTCCGGGCTGGGCCCGATGCCCGGGACCATGTTCGACACCTCGAACGCGACCTGCGTGACCTGGGCGAAGAAGTTCTCCGGGTTGCGGTCGAGCACCATCCGGCCGACCGGGATCAGCGGGTAGTCGCGCTGCGACCAGACCTTGGTGATGTCGAACGGGTTGAAGCGGTAGCTGGCCGCGTCCTCGAACGGCATGATCTGCATTTCCAGGCGCCAGGACGGGTAGTCCTTCCGGTCGATCGCTTCCCACAGGTCACGCCGGTGGCAGTCGAGGTCTTCGGCCTGCATGGCCCTGGATTCGGCGTCGGTCATGTTCTGGATGCCCTGCTCGGTTTTGAAGTGGTATTTGACCCAGAACTTCCGGCCCGCGGCGTTCTCCCACAGGTACGTGCTGCTGGCATAGCCGTGCATGTGCCGCCAGGTGCGCGGCGTCCCCCGGTCGCTCATCAGGATCGTCACCTGGTGGGCCGACTCCGGCGAGTGGGTCCAGAAGTCCCACTGCATGTTGTTGCTGCGTATGCCGGTGTCGGGCAGCCGCTCCTGTGAATGGATGAAGTCGGGGAACTTCATCGGATCGCGCACGAAGAAGACCGGGGTGTTGTTGCCCACGATGTCGTAGTTGCCCTCTTCGGTGTAGAGCTTGACGGCGAAGCCGCGCACGTCGCGGGCGGAATCAGCGGCGCCCTCCTCGGCCGCCACGATCGAGAACCGCGCGAACAGCGGGGTGCGCTTGCCCACCTGGCTGAGGAAGTCGGCCCTGGTCCACTGGCTGACGTCGGCGGTCACCTCGAAGTAGCCGAAGGCGCCGCCGCCCTTGACGTGGTAGACGCGATCGGGGATCCGCTCGCGGACGAAGTGCGCGAGCTTCTCGTTCAGGTAGTAATCCTGCAGCAGCACCGGGCCGGTCTGGCCGATGGTGAGCGCGTGCTCATCACTGGGCACGGGGATGCCGGAATCCGTGGTCGTGCTGGCTGGCTGATCGTTCATTCCCTTCTCCCCCTACTCTGCTCCCGGCGGTCCAGCCTCAGGCTCAGCGCCATACCCCTTGCCCGGAGCATCACACCAGCGCACGAAGAGGATCCAGCCGGCCAGCCGCCTGGCCGGTCAGCGGGTCACAGCCCGATGCGCTGGGCCAGCCGTTCGCGGTGATAGCTGGCGTCGCCCAGGAACAGCTCGCTGGCCTTGGCCCGCTTGAAGTAGAGGTGGGCATCGTGCTCCCAGGTGAACCCGATCCCGCCGTGGATCTGGATGTTCTCGGCCGCCACGTGGAAGAACGCGTCCGACGCGTAGGCCTGGGTCAGCGCGGCCAGAGCCGGCACCTCGGGCGAGTTCTCGGCCACCGCCGCCGCGGCGTAGCGCACGGCCGAGCGCAGGCACTCGACCTCGAGCAGCAGGTCGGCGCAGCGGTGCTTGATCGCCTGGAAGCTGCCGATCGCCCGGCCGAACTGGTGCCTGGTCTTCGCGTAGCCGACGGCCATGTCCAGGGCGCGCTGGGCCCCGCCGAGCTGCTCGGCGGCCAGGGCGATCGCGGCGACGTCCAGGGTCCGGGCCAGCACGGCGCCGGCCTCTCCCGGTGCCCCGACGAGCCGGGCGGACGGCACCGAGTCGAACTCCAGCCGGGCCAGCCTCCTGGTCTGGTCCAGCGTGGGCAGGGGCCGGCGGTGCAGCCCGGGCGCGCCGGCCGGCACCGCGAACAGCGACAGGCCCGGGGCGGCCTCGGCCACGACCAGGATCAGGTCGGCGGCGTGGCCATCCAGGACGAAGCTCTTGTGCCCGTTCAGCACCCAGCCGTCGCGCGAGGCGGCCAGCCGGATCGAGGCGGGCTCCCACGAGCCGTCGTCCTCGGTGAAGGCCAGCGTCGCCACGGTCTGGCCGGAGGCGATGCCCGGCAGCAGGTCGCGGCGGGCCTGCTCGTCGGACGCGAACAGCAGCGCGCTGGCGGCGAGCACCGCGCTGGCCAGGTACGGGCCGCCGTAGAGCGCCGCACCGAGCTCCTCGAGCACGATGGCCTGCTCGGCGAAGCTGAACCCGGCGCCGCCGTACTCCTCGGGGATCGCGATCCCCTGCAGCCCGAGCTGGGTTCCGGCCAGCTCCCACACCTTCGGGTCGGCGCCGTCCGGGGACTCCATCAGCTCGCGCACCCGCGAGATCGGCG
>JASIJN010000215.1 GCA_030050125.1 Streptosporangiaceae bacterium
CGAGTCGACCCGGTCGCTCGGCGAGTCGACCGCGCCGCTGAGGTAGACCTTGATGTGGTGCGCGCCGCGGCGGACTTCCTCCCGGACCGCTCGCCGGACCTCGGGCACGCCGTCGCAGATGACCCCGATGGCCGGGGAGTAGTAGTTGTCGTCGTAGACCCGTCGGCTGGGCGCCCTCCAGTCGCCCGCGCCGCCGGTCTGGCTGAGCTGCTTGCCGCCGAAGCGGATGCGCGGCCCGGTGAAGTACCCGTCCTCCACGGCACGGGCCAGCCCGAAATCGCCGCCCCCGACGTCCCTGATCGTGGTGAACCCGCGCGCGAGCATGCCCTCCAGCGCGCGTCCGGCCCGGGCCGCCACGTAGGCGGGCGGCCACTCGGCCATGGCGAACAGGTCCATGTCGACCACGGCGGGGTGCGTGTGCGCGTCGATCAGGCCCGGCATCACCGTCCGGCCCGCGACATCGAACACCACGGCGTCATCAGGGACACTCACGGCTGGCCCCACGTCGGCGATCCGGCCGTCCTCGATCACCACCGACTGCCCCTCGGCCAGATCCCCCGGCTCGGGATGAAGGACCGACGCGTTCCGCAGGACCGTTACCCCCATGGCGGCCGCCCCATCTGACGTCTCGGGCACCAGTACGACGGGAGGCCGGCCTCGCGAGGAAGCCGGCCTCGACGCTTGCCACCCGAGATTGCGGTCACAGGCGGTCAGCGGTCCGAGTTAACCGGACGGATGCAAGAGTAACGAGTTACCGCTGTGCTGAGAGTGCTGAATCGCTGCTTACGTAGCGAAAGAGATCGCCGGCGGGCGAGAGTTGCGGCCCGGCCAACGGTGAACAGTAATTACGCACCGCAACCGCGTCGGGCGAGTTCCGCGACCTGCGATGTCGGCCGCGACCAGGGCCGACGCGCCAACTAGCCCGCGACCAGCGCCGACACGGCACACCCAGCCGTGCGCGGTGCCGGCGCGTCAAATCCCCGACGTCCCGTCGGTGGTCGCCTGGGCTGGGCTGGCGGCGACATCGGACTGCTCGCCGTCTAAGTGCTGGCGGCCCATCTCGTCGGCGAACAGCATCACGAGCCAGCCGGCCACGTTTCCGGCGCCGTCGGCCTCCGGCTCCAGCAGCGACGTGAGACCGGCCAGTTCGTCGACCGTAGCCCGGGCCAGGGCCTGGCGAAGGCCCTCGATGATCCACTTTCGCTCGCGGTCGTCGTCGTCCGGAGGGGCCGGCGGCAGCTGGCTGGTCACGTGCGGATCGCCTGAAGCGGACAGCCATCCCGATATCGGCTGGTCTCCGCCGGCGCCCGGCGTCTGGGCGCATGAATGCAGTCGGTCATCGATCCGTGGTCCTACCTTCGGGGGGGGAAGGAGTGTGCCCTGTGATGCGGGACGCGCATGAGGCGCGGGCGGTTGACGTCGAACCTGGCCGAGAACTCCGTACCGGCTCGCCTTCCGGCCCGGCAAGCTGTCTTCCCAGGTCAGAGCGCCAGGCAACGCTCACGCCCGGGCAGCGGCCCCGCCAGGCGGGCGGTCACGACGTGCGACGATCACGACGAACGATGGTCACGAGGAGCGACGACCAGCGCCCTCCGGCCGCGACCACCCCGCTCCAGCGCGGCCGGGTCAGGATCTCCCCATTAGTGTGAATGGTGCCGTCGCTGTCGCTGTTTCAACCTGGCTGGCCCTCTGACACTAATGGCCGGGCCAGAGGTAGCTGGATGAGGCGCCTTGTATGCCTGATTTGTCATAATTAGGCACCGGCACGGCACGGGATTTAGGACAGTGCCTCATTTCGGACCCAAGTTGCGGGCCGAAGTGGACAGTCCGATACGGCCCGTCGGCTCCTGCCAAGCCTCTCCCAGCTCGCCATCGCCACCCCTCGGCCAGGCCACGACCGCGATGGACGCCACTCGGCCGGCACAGGAGCTTCCCAAACCAGAACAAAGCCCCAGAAACAGGGCTTCCCAACCATGGCGAAACGGCGCCGCGAAAGACCGGACCCAGGACGCCGGGCCTGGCACATAACGAGTCGGCCGGTCAGAACTCCCCGACCAGCATCTCGGCGATCTGCGCGGCGTTCAGGGCCGCCCCCTTGCGCAGGTTGTCGCCGCAGACGAAGAAATCGATCGCCTTGGGGTCGTCCAGGCTCTGCCGCACCCGGCCCACCCAGGTCGGGTCGGTGCCGACAACGTCGGCCGGGGTCGGGAACTCGCCCCGCTCGGGGTCATCGCAGAGCACCACGCCCGGCGCATCGCTCAGCACCCGCTGCGCCTCGAACCGGGTCACGTCCCGGGCCAACACCGCGTGCACGGCCAGCGAGTGCCCGGTCAGGACCGGCACCCGGACGCAGGTCGCCGATACCCGCAGGCGGGGCTTGCCCAGGATCTTGCGGGTCTCGTCGCGGATCTTCATCTCCTCCGACGACCAGCCGCCGTCCCGCAGCGATCCGGCCCAGGGCACCACGTTCATCGCCAGCGGAGCCGGGAACGGCCCGAAGTCGCCCACCGCCCCGCGCAGGTCGCCGGCCCGCTGGCCCACGGTCCGGCTGCCCGCGACCTTCTCCAGCTGGGCGTAGAGCGTGTCGGCGCCGGCCTGGCCGGCGCCGGAGGCGGCCTGGTAGGACGCCACCACCAGCTCCCGCAGCCCGAACGCGCTATGCAGCGAGCCGACGGCCACGATCATGGCGAGCGTGGTGCAGTTCGGCACCGAGATGATCCCCTTGGGCCTGATCGCGGCCTGGCCCGGGTTGACCTCGGGCACGACCAGCGGAACCTGGTCGTCCATGCGGAACGCGCCGGACTTGTCGATCACCACCGCGCCGCGGGCCGCCGCCACGGGGGCCCACTCCCTGGACACGGCGTCGGGGACGTCGAACATGGCCAGGTCGACGCCGTCGAAGACCTCCGGGGTGAGCGCGCGGACCTCGACCTCCTGGCCGCGGACCCGCAACCGCCGGCCCGCCGAGCGCGGCGAGGCCACCAGCCTGATCTCGCCCCACACATCGTCCCTGGTGGACACCACGTCGATCATCACGGTGCCGACGGCGCCGGTGGCGCCGACGATGGCCAGCGTCGGCTTGCGCCCGGTGCCAGGTCCGTCGCCGCGCCCGGAGCCGCGCGAGTCGTCGCGTTCCATTACCGACCGGTCCCTCCGTACACGACCGCCTCCTCCTGGTCTGACCCCAGGTCGAACGCCCGGTGCGCGGCTTCGACCGCCACCGCCACGTCGCTCTCGTCCACGACAACCGAGATCCTGATCTCGGATGTCGAGATCATCTCGATGTTCACCCCGGCGTCGGCCAGGGCCCCGAAGAACGTGGCGCTCACCCCGGGGTGGGAGCGCATCCCGGCGCCGATCAGCGAGATCTTGCCGATCCGGTCGTCGTAGAGGATCGACTCGAAGCCCACCTCGCTCTGCACCCCGCCGAGCGCCGTCACCGCCGCCTGCCCCTCCTCACGCGGCAGCGTGAACGAGATGTCGGTCCGGCCGGTCGCGGCGGCCGAGACGTTCTGCACGATCATGTCGATGTTGATCCCGGATGCGGCGATGACCCGGAAGATCCGGGCCGCCTCGCCGACCTTGTCCGGCACTCCCACCACGGTTATCTTGGCCTCGCCCCGGTCGTCGGCCACGCCGGAGATGATCGCCTGCTCCATCGTCTCGTCCGTCTCTCTGTCGGGGATCCGGCCGGATTCGCTGACCCAGGTCCCTGGTCGGTTGCTGAACGAGGAGCGCACGTGGATCGGTATGGAGTAGCGCCTGGCGTATTCCACGCACCGCAGCATCAGGACCTTCGTCCCGCACGCCGCCATCTCCAGCATCTCCTCGTAGCTGATCCTCGGGGTGCGCCGCGCACTGGGCACGATCCTCGGGTCGGCGGTGAAGACGCCGTCCACGTCGGTAAAGATCTCGCACACGTCGGCCCCGAGCGCGGCGGCGAGCGCGACCGCGGTCGTGTCGGAGCCGCCGCGGCCGAGCGTGGTGATGTCCTTGCCCTGCTGGGACACGCCCTGGAACCCTGCCACGATCGGTATCGCGCCCTGGTCGAGCGCGCTGCGGATCCGTCCGGGCGTCACGTCGATGATGCGGGCCTTGCCGTGCGCCGAGTCGGTGATCACGCCGGCCTGAGACCCGGTGAACGAGCGCCCCTCGAGGCCGAGGTTCGCGATCGCCATCGCGAGCAGCGCCATCGAGATCCGCTCACCCGCGGTCAGCAGCATGTCGAGCTCGCGGCCCGGCGGCAGCGGCGTCACCTGGTTGGCCAGGTCAACCAGCTCATCGGTGGTGTCGCCCATGGCGGACACCACGACGACCACCGAGTGCCCGGCCTTGCGAGTGGCCACGATCCGCTGTGCCACGCGCTTGATGCCGTCGGCGTCCGCAACCGAAGACCCGCCGTACTTCTGTACTACAAGAGCCACGGTTGGGCCACTCCTCCCGTGTGCCTGGTCCAGCCGGGCCGCCCGCCATCGAGTGTATCCGGCTCCGGCCAGACGCACCGAGCGCAATTCCCGCCGTCGGCCCGCCCGTCACCCCCCGTCCGGCTCCTCCGCGACGTCCAGCCGGGCGTGCGCGACGACGGCGTGCAGCGCCCGCAGCGCCGCGCCGCCGTGTGTCCCCCAGTGGTTCACGTACGAGTACTGCCACCACCACAGCGCCTCGGCCGCCCGCCCGGCCTGGTAGTGCTGCAGCCCGTGGATCAGGTCGGCGGCCACGGCGGCGAGGTCATCGGAGAGCCGGAACGGCGTGGCCTTGGTGTCCTGGTAGGGGTCGAACAGCTCGGCGTACTCGTCGCAGTCGCTCAGCCGCTCGGCCAGGCCGGTCCGCAGTGCGTCCAGGTCGGGATCGGCGCCCACGTCGGGTTCCCAGTTTCCGGCCGGGATGATGTCCTGGCTCGCCCCGAGTTGCGCCCCCGCCAGCAGGATCTGGGCCACCTCGAGCAGCAGTAGCGGGACCGTCTCGTTCTTGCCCTCTCCGTTGGCCAGCGCGGTCACGCCGTCCAGGAAGTTTTGGGCATGCCGTGCGATGCTCTCGGCAAGCGGCCGCCAGTCCTCGCCCGGCTCACTAGACATCCAGCAGCCTCCGTCCTTCGAACGCCCGGCCGAGCGTGACCTCATCGGCGTACTCAAGCTCGCCGCCGACCGGCAAGCCGCTGGCGGGCCTGGTCACCCGCAGCCCCATCGGCTTGACCAGCCGGGCCAGGTACGCGGCGGTGGCCTCGCCTTCGAGATTGGGGTCGGTGGCCAGGATCAGCTCGGTGACCGTCCCGTCGGCCAGGCGGGTCATCAGCTGGGATATCCGCAGTTCATCAGGACCGATCCCGTC